>JAJZGE010000212.1 GCA_021798675.1 Pseudomonadota bacterium
AGGTGATCGGCGCGATCACTGCCTACGCCGGCCTGATGGCCAAGCGCGTCGGCTACAAGGCGCTCTACCTGTCCGGCGGCGGCGTGGCCGCCAATTCGCTGGGCATGCCGGACCTCGGCATCAGCACGATGGAAGACGTGCTGATCGACGCACGCCGCATCGTCGACGCCACCGGGCTGCCGCTGCTGGTCGACATCGATACCGGCTGGGGCGGGGCGTTCAACATCGCGCGCACGATCCGTTCGTTCGAGCGCATCGGCGTGGCCGCGGTACACATGGAGGACCAGGTCGGGCAGAAGCGCTGTGGCCATCGTCCTGGCAAGGAAGTGGTGCCGAAGGAGGAGATGGTCGACCGCGTGAAGGCGGCGGTGGACGCGCGCACCGACCCGGGCTTCGTGATCATGGCGCGTACCGACGCGGCGGCGGTGGAAGGCATCGACGCGGCGATCGAGCGCGCGGTGGCCTACGTCGAGGCCGGCGCCGACATGATCTTCCCCGAGGCGATGAAGACGCTGGACGATTACCGCCGGTTCAAGGCGGCGGTGAAGGTGCCGATCCTGGCCAACCTCACCGAGTTCGGCTCCACGCCGTTCTTCACTATCGACGAGCTGCGTTCGGCCAATGTGGACATCGCGCTGTACTGTTGCGGCGCCTATCGCGCCATGAACAAGGCCGCGCTGAATTTCTACGAGACGGTGCGCCGCGAGGGCACCCAGAAGAACATCATCGACACCCTGCAGACGCGCGCAGAACTGTACGACTTCCTCGGCTACCACGCCTACGAGGACAAGCTCGACGCGCTGTTCGCGAAGAAGGGCTGAGTCGCCGACGCATCCGCATTCCGCCGCCCGCCAGTCCCGTACGCCGGGCGGCACCCGCAAGCATTGAGGAGAAACATTCGATGAGCGAGCAAGTCCTTCCCAAGGCCAAGAAATCGGTGGCGCTGTCCGGCGTGGCCGCCGGTAACACCGCACTGTGCACGGTCGGCCGCAGCGGCAACGACCTGCACTACCGCGGCTACGACATCCATGACCTGGCGGCCAAGGGCTGCTTCGAGGAAGTGGCGCACCTGCTGGTCTACGGCGTGCTGCCGAACTGGACCGAGCTGCAGAACTACAAGGCCCGGCTGAAGCGCCTGCGCGGCCTGCCGGCGCCGGTGAAGGCGGCGCTGGAGCTGCTGCCGGCGGCCACCCACCCGATGGACGTGCTGCGTACCGGTTGCTCGGTGCTGGGCACGGTGCTGCCGGAGAAGGACGACCACAACGTCACCGGCGCGCGCGACATCGCCGACCGTCTGATGGCCAGCTTCGGCTCGATGCTGCTGTACTGGTACCACTTCAGCCACAACGGCAAGCGCATCGAGACCGAGACCGACGACGACTCGATCGCCGCGCATTTCCTGCACGTGCTGCACGGCAAGGCGCCCAGCGAACTGCACGCCACTGCGCTGGACAAGTCGCTGATCCTGTACGCCGAGCACGAATTCAATGCCTCCACCTTTACCGCGCGCGTGATCGCCGGCACCGGATCGGACATGTACTCGTCGATCACCGGTGCGATCGGCGCGCTGCGCGGCCCGAAGCACGGCGGCGCGAACGAGGTGGCGATGGAGATCATCGCGCGCTACCGCAACGCGAACGAGGCCGAGGCGGACATCCGCGCCCGCGTGGAGCGCAAGGAGATCGTGATCGGCTTCGGCCATCCCGTGTACACGGTGTCCGATCCGCGCAACGTGATCATCAAGGAGATCTCGCGCAAGCTCTGCACCGACGGTGGCAACCCGGTGCTGTTCGACGTCTCCGAGCGCATCGAGCGGGTGATGGGCGAGATCAAGAAGATGTTCCCCAACCTCGACTGGTACTCGGCCAGCGCGTATCACATGATGGGCGTGCCCACCGCGATGTTCACGCCGCTGTTCGTGATCGCCCGCACCTCGGGCTGGAGCGCGCACGTGATCGAGCAGCGCCAGGACGGCAAGATCATCCGTCCCAGCGCCAACTACACCGGGCCGGAAGACCAGGCCTACGTGCCGATCGACAAGCGCTGACCGGACCAGGGCGCCCGCCGCGAAGGCGGGCGCTGCGCCCGATGAAGATCGCCCTGGCCAGCGGGTTCCTCGCATCGCCGACCGCGCCGTGGTCGGCGCAGGGTGTCTACAGCCACTGGGGCGTCAACCTGACGGTGGTGGCGCTGACCATTGTCGCGGTCGCGGTCTGCGTGATCCTGCATTACGAGGTGCTGTCCGCGCTCTCGCGCAGGCTGGGGCGGCTGGAGCGCGCTGCCGGCGGCCACATGCGCCGGCGCGTGCTGTACGGCATTTTTGGCGTGCTCTCGGTGCACGTGCTGGAGATCTGGGTGTTCGGCGTGGCGTTCTTCCTGCTCCAACGGCTGGGGCCGTTGTATGGCCAGGTGCACGGCATTGCGCCGGATTCGCTGGTCGACCACGTGTATTTTTCCGCCGTTACCTTCACTACCGTCGGTTTCGGCGACGTGATCCCGTCCGGGCCCGTCCGTTTCCTCGCAGGCACCGAAGCGCTGTGCGGCTTCGTGCTGATCACCTGGTCGGCTTCGTTCACCTACCTGGAAATGCACCGCTTCTGGCGGCGCGATTGAGTCAGCCGTGCACTTTCCGCAACCGCCTTCGCCGAACCAGCCAGCCGCCTCCGCAGACGGCCAGCACCAGCAGTGCATCGAGCGCATACGCGGCCCACGGACGCGGCCCGAACCAGCCGGCGACCAGCCGGTCGTGGGCGATCATGCGGGCCGCGGTCCAGGCGATGGCGCCCGCGCCCAGGTAAATGATCGCCGGGAAGCGCGTGATCAGCCGGAGGATCAGCGTGCTGCCCCACACCACCAGGGGCACGCTTATCAGCAGGCCGAGCGCGAGCAGCGGCAGGTTGCCGTGCGAGGCGCCGGCTATGGCCAGGACGTTGTCCACGCCCATCAATGCATCGGCTACGACGATGGTGCGCAGGGCCGACCAGAAGCCGTGGGCGGCCGAGACCTCGTGCGCCCCATCCTCCTGCTTCAGCAGCTTCCATGCGATGGGCAGCAACAGCATGCCACCGAGCAGCATCAACGCCGGCAGTTCCAGCAGCCAGATCACCACGGCGCTGAGTGCAATGCGCACCGCCACGGCGCCGAACGTGCCCCACAGCACCGCGCGCTTCTGCAGCGCCTTAGGCAGGTTGCGTGCGGCCAGCGCGATCACGATGGCGTTGTCGCCGGCCAGCACCAGGTCCAGCAGCACGATGGTCAGCAGGCCGGAGAGGAATTCGGTGGGTGCCATGTCTCGGTCTCTGCGCGTAGGACAGATGCAGCGACGTCGGGCACGCGCGGCCCGCCGTTACCGCAAAAGTCTCGTCCCCGGCAGTGCCGCTGCAACGACCGGGGCGGTGTTCCGCCCGTGATGACGACCGCTGCAAGGACGCCCGGTGCAGTGGCGTCCCGAACTACTCCCTTTTGGGATCAGTACCGGGCCATGGTCGATGCGCCCTGCGTGCCAGTCAAGTCGAAGTCTCCAAGCAAGGGGACGTCACTCGCTAAAATATCGAATCAAAGTATCAGCCGCGCGTTCAATCCAAGGGTTCCTGATGTCCATCAACACTGCCTACCGACAACCCCTTCCCGGCACCTCGCTGGATTACTTCGATGCGCGTGCCGCCGTGGAGGCGATCCAGCCCGGTGCCTATGACGCGTTGCCCTATACCTCGCGCGTGCTGGCCGAGAACCTGGTGCGCCGCTGCGATCCGGCGATCCTCGCCGAGTCGCTGAAGCAGATCATCGAACGCAAGCGCGAGCGCGATTTCCCGTGGTTCCCCGCGCGCGTGGTGTGCCACGACATCCTCGGCCAGACCGCCCTGGTCGACCTGGCCGGCCTGCGCGACGCGATCGCCGAGCGCGGCGGCGACCCGGCCAAGGTAAATCCGGTGGTGCCGGTGCAGCTGATCGTCGACCACTCGCTGGCGGTGGAGTGCGGCGGTTTCGATCCGGAGGCGTTCACCAAGAACCGCGCGATCGAGGACCGCCGCAACGAAGACCGCTTCCACTTCATCGAGTGGACCAAGCGGGCCTTCGAGAACGTCGACGTGATCCCGCCGGGCAACGGCATCATGCACCAGATCAACCTGGAGAAGATGTCGCCGGTGGTGGGCGTGCAGGACGGCGTGGCCTATCCGGATACCTGCGTGGGCACCGACAGCCACACGCCGCACGTCGATGCGCTGGGTGTGATCGCTGTCGGCGTCGGCGGGCTGGAGGCCGAGAGCGTGATGCTCGGCCGCGCCTCGTGGATGCGCCTGCCGGACATCATCGGCGTGGAGCTCACCGGCAAGCGCCAGAGCGGCATCACCGCCACCGACATCGTGCTGGCACTCACCGAATTCCTGCGCAAGGAGAAGGTGGTCGGCGCTTACCTGGAATTCCGCGGCGAAGGCGCGGCCAGCCTCACCCTGGGCGATCGGGCCACCATCTCCAACATGGCGCCGGAGTACGGCGCCACCGCGGCGATGTTCTTCATCGACGAGCAGACCCTGGACTACCTGCGCCTGACCGGCCGCAGCGACGAGCAGGTCAAGCTGGTGGAGACCTACGCCAAGGCCGCCGGCCTCTGGGCCGACTCGCTGGCCCGTGCGCAGTACGAGCGCACGCTGACCTTCGACCTGTCCTCGGTGGTGCGCAACATGGCCGGCCCTTCCAACCCGCACAAGCGGCTGCCGACGTCCGACCTCGCCGCGCGCGGCATCGCCGGCACGTGGGAAGAAACGCCCGGGCAGATGCCGGACGGCGCGGTGATCATCGCCGCCATCACCAGCTGCACCAACACCAGCAACCCGCGCAACGTGATTGCCGCGGCGCTGCTGGCGCGCAACGCCAACG
>JAJZGE010000213.1 GCA_021798675.1 Pseudomonadota bacterium
CACGCGAACGCCGCGGCGCGGGCGAAGCTGTAACGCTGGCCGTGGGCATCGTGCAGCAGCACGCGCGCGGCATCGCTGTGCAGCGGGATGCGCCGCGATGCGCCGTCGAAGCGCGCACTCAGCGTGCCGTCGTGCAGGCGCGCGCCGCGCACCTCGCTGTGCGCCTCGCCGTGGCGCAACTGGTAGTCACCAGCGTGACCGTGCGCCTCGATCTCGTAGCGCTGCTCGCGCAGCATCAGCACGACCAGGCGCTTGCCGGCGTGGCCGATGCGCCACGCATCGGCACGGGCCCACGGCGAATGCGGATCGGTCGCCGAATGGGTGACGTTGGACTCGTCGGTGAGCAGGGCGGCGGTGGCGGCGGCGAACAGGATGTCTGCCGGTGGTGCAATCTCGTCCAGCAGGAATTCTTCGAGATGGCGATCCAGATAACCGGTATCGATGCGCCCTTCGACTACCGCCGGGTGCCGCACCAACCGCTCAAGAAAAGCGATGTTCGATTTCGGGCCGACGATCTCGCAGGCGGCCAGCGCTTCGCGCAGCCGCTGCAGCGCCTGCGCGCGGGTGGCATCGAACACGATCAGCTTGGCGATCATCGGGTCGTAGAAGATCGTTACCGTGTCGCCTTCGATCACACCGCCGTCCAGGCGCACATGCGGCGATGCCTCGGGCAGGTGCAGCCGCTGCAGCTTGCCGGAGCCGGGCAGGAAATTCTGGTCCGGATCCTCCGCATACAGCCGTACCTCGATCGCGTGGCCGTGGGCCTGCACCTGCTCCTGCCGCAGCGGCAGCGGTTCGCCCGCGGCGATGCGCAGCTGCCACTCGACCAGATCCAGCCCCAGCGTCAGCTCGGTCACCGGGTGCTCGACCTGCAACCGGGTGTTCATCTCCATGAAGAAGAACTCGCCATTCGCAGCCACGATGAATTCCACCGTGCCGGCGCCGACGTAGTCGACCGCCCTGGCGGCGGCGACGGCCGCCTCACCCATGGCGGCGCGGCGTGCGCCGTCCAGGAACGCCGAAGGCGTTTCCTCCAGCACCTTCTGGTAGCGGCGCTGCGCCGAGCATTCGCGCTCGTTGAGGTGGATCACCTGGCCATGGCTGTCGCCGAACACCTGGAATTCGATATGCCGCGGGTGCTCCACGTAGCGCTCCAGGATCACCCGTGTGTCGCCGAAGGCGCTGGCCGCCTCGCGCTGAGCCGAGGCCAGCGCGTCAGCGAATTCGCTCGCGCTGCGCACGATGCGCATGCCCTTGCCGCCGCCGCCGGAGGCGGCCTTGATCATCAGCGGAAAGCCGGTCTGCCGCGCCTGTTCGGCGAGGAAGCCGGCGTCCTGATTCTCACCGTGATAGCCGGGCACCAGCGGTACCGCATGGCTTTCCATCAGCGCCTTGGCCGCCGCCTTGGAGCCCATCGCGTCGATGCTTTCCGGCTTCGGGCCGATGAAGGCGATGCCGGCCTGCGCGCAGGCGCGGGCGAAGCTGGTGTTCTCCGACAGGAAGCCGTAGCCCGGGTGGATCGCCTGTGCACCGGATTGTTTGGCCACCTGCAGAATCGTGTCACCGCGCAGGTAGGAATCGGCCGGCCGTGGGCCGCCGATCGGCCATGCCTCGTCAGCCAGCCGCACATGCTGTGCGTTGCGATCCGCCTCCGAATACACCGCGATGGTATGGATGCCGAGGCGGCGGCAGGTGCGGATCACGCGGCAGGCGATCTCGCCGCGGTTGGCTATCAGTACGCGCTCGAACATGCGGCATCCTCGGGTCGTTCGCGATCGTGCAAAACCGGTGAAATTAGCAGATGGCCGCGTGACCGCCGATGCGCGGCGCAGCAAACGCATCTCGCCACGCTACTCGCCTTCCCAGTAGTCGCATGCGTCATCCCGTCGTCCGATGTGGCGGAAGCGCGCGGGCACATTGCCCATGTCGGGTGTGTTGTCGACAAACGCGCCGAACTTGCCCGAGTCGGGGTATTCGCAGACTTCGGCCGGCGCGATGGTGCTGATCGCGAGATAGCGCATCTCCGTCGCGCCGGTGTTGATGATCTGGTGCGCGGTTTCCGGGCCGCCGGTGGGGCAGGCGATGATGTCGCCCGTGCAGATGGAGTGGCGTTGATCGCCGTAACGCAGCTCGCCGCTGCCTTCCAGGATGACGAACATTTCCTCCTCCGCGCGATGGCTGTGGAACGGACAGGCGCGCTTGCCGGGCGCCAGCACGGTGAGGTTGCAACCCAGCTGGCGCGCGCCGATGCGGCTGGCGATCTCGGCGCGGCGCCCGTCGTACAGCGCGGCATTTGGGCCTTTTGGCGCATGCGCGGGGCTGACCGGCTGCACGTCGAGATCAGCAAGGTTGACGATGCGTGTGCTCATGCGCGATTCCATGGTCATTGCGTGGTGGCCAGATCAGCGGGGTCAGTTGACCCAGCGCGGCGCGCGCTTGTCGAGGAACGCGCCCAGCCCGTGCTGGCCTTCTTCGGACACGCGCAGGCGGGCGATCAGTTCGGCATTCGCCGCGTCGAGGTGCCCGGCCTGCGCGAGGTCGCTGCCGCCGATGCGCAGCGCCAGCTGCTTGGCCTCGCGCTGGGCCAGCGGGCCAGCCTTGGTCAGCAGGTACAGCTGGCGCTCGATCGCCTCGTCCAGTTCCGCCAGCGCGACGCTGGCATGCAGCAGGCCGATGCGCGCTGCGGTGGCGGCGTCGAAGACCTCGCCGGTGAGGAACAGCCGGCGCGCCTCGCGCAGGCCGATCGCGGCGATCACGTACGGCGAAATCACCGCCGGCACCAGTCCCAGCTTCACTTCCGACAACGCGAACTTGGCGCTGTCCGCGCCGATCGCGATATCGCAGCAGGCGACCAGGCCGACACCGCCGCCATAGGCCGAACCGTTGACCCGCGCGAGGGTCGGCTTGGACAGGAATTGCAGTGTGCGCATCAGCCGCGCCAGGCGCAGTGCATCGTCGCGGTTTTCCTGTTCGCCGGCAGCGGCCATGCGGCGCATCCAGTGCAGGTCCGCGCCGGCGGAGAAGCAGCTGCCGTTGCCGGTGAGCACCACGGCGCGCACGGCCGGATCGGCTGCCGCTGCCTCCAGCGCGGCGGTGAGTTCGGCGATCAGGGCGTCGTCGAACGCGTTGTGGATCTGCGCCCGGTTCAGGGTGAGCCAGGCCACGGCGCCGTGGCGTTCGCACAGGACAGAGTCGGTCATCGGGGCTCCCGGCAAAGGATCTCATCATAAACGCAGGCCATCCGACCCACGGCAGTGGAGTGCGCAGTGCTGTTCGAACGGATATGATGCGAACAATTCTTATTTGAGAATCGCCGTGCGTCTTTCCGAATTGCCCAAGGGTACGGATGCGGTAGTCGATCGCGTACACGATGCGCATCTGGCGGATCCGATTGCGCAGCGCCTGCGCGATCTTGGCTTTGTCGATGGCGAACCGGTGCGGGTGGTGGCCATCGGCCCGCTTGGCGCCGATCCACTGCTGATCCAGATCGGTTCGACCCGCTTTGCGCTGCGCCGCAGCGAGGCGGCGCGCGTCACCGTGCGGCGGGAGGCGGCATGAGTGCCAGCACCCTGCGGATTGCGCTGGTTGGCAACCCGAACTGCGGCAAGACCGCCTTGTTCAACCTGCTGACCGGGGGGCGGCAGAAGGTGGCCAACTACGCCGGCGTGACCATCGAGCGCAAGGAGGGTCGCTTCACTGCGCCGTCCGGGCGCGTGCTGCAGCTGCTCGATTTGCCCGGCACCTACAGCCTGGAGGCAAACAGCCCGGACGAGCAGATCACCCGGGACGTGCTGGAGGGCAAGTATCCGGGCGAGGCGCGGCCTGACCTGATTGTCTGCGTGGCCGATGCCACCAACCTGCGGCTGCACCTGCGCTTTGTGCTGGAAGTCAAGCGGCTCGGCCTGCCGGTGGTGCTGGCGCTGAACATGGTGGACGCCGCGCAGCGGCGCGGCATCGTGATCGACGTGCCGGAGCTGCAGCGCCGGCTTGGTCTGCCGGTGGTGGAGACGGTGGCGGTGCGGCGCGGCGGCGCGCTCGCGCTGATCGAGCGGGTGGATGGCGATGTGCCGGTAGCGGCCGCGGCGCTGCCCGACGACGCAGCCAGCCGCGCCGATCTGCATGCGCAGGTGCGCGAGATCCTGAGCGCCGCGGTGACGATGCCGCGCCAGACCGCCGCGATGGATGACGCGCTCGATCGCTGGGCGCTGCACCCGGTGTTCGGCCTGGCGATCCTCGCGGTGGTGATGTTTCTGGTGTTCCAGGCGGTCTACTCGGCGGGCAAGCCGATGACCGACCTGATCGGCGAGGGCTTCGGCTGGCTGGGCACGCAGGTCGCCGTGCTGATGCCGGCGGGGCCGCTGCAGAGCCTGATCGTGGACGGGCTGTTCGGCGGTCTGGGCACGGTGATCGGCTTTTTGCCGGAAATCCTGGTGCTGTTCTTTTTCATCCTGGCGCTGGAGGAGTCCGGCTACCTGCCGCGCGCGGCGTTTCTGCTGGATCGGCTGATGATGTCGGTGGGCCTGACCGGGCGCTCGTTCATTCCGCTGCTGTCGAGCTTTGCCTGCGCGATTCCCGGCATCATGGGCACGCGCAGCATCCAGGATCCGCGCGACCGCCTGGCCACCATCCTGGTGGCGCCGCTGATGACCTGCTCGGCGCGACTGCCGGTGTACGCGCTGCTGATTGGCGCGTTCATACCGATGCATCACGTGCTGGGCATTTTCAATCTGCAGGGGCTGGTGCTGTTCGCGCTGTACCTGGCGGGCATCCTCGGCGCGATGGCGGTGGGCTGGGTGATCAAGCGCATCCACCGCGACAAGAGCGAGCACGCGCTGCTGATGGAGCTGCCGTCCTACCGCATG
>JAJZGE010000214.1 GCA_021798675.1 Pseudomonadota bacterium
CTTGCCAGTGCCGGTAAGCAGGCGCGAGCCGTAGCTGGTGCCGGCGATGACCAGCGGATCGGTGGCGTCGAGGGTCTTGAGGTTCATGGGGAGGCCTTGCAATGGCGGCGTCCGGCGCGGACGCCGCGGGGAGGCGGGAAGCGGGTGCGCGAACTCATCCACCGCCGATGGCGTGGACGATCTCGACCTGGTCGCCTTCGGCGAGCGTGCGGCTGGCGTGCTGGCTGCGTGGCACGATCTCGCGATTCAGCTCCACGGCGACACGCCTGCCGCCGTAGCCGGCGGCTTCCAGCAGTTGGGCGATGGTGGTCGGGGAGGCGCAATCGCGCGGCTGGCCGTTGAGCGTGATCTGCATGCGCCCATTGTAGCCGCAGGTGCCGCCGGCGCCGAATCGGCGCCTCGCCGCTGCGCGGCGAGGCGCTCGCCGGGCTCAGTGTTGCGGCTCGTCCTTGCGCGGCGGCAACCTGCGAGCAGGCTCGGCATGCGGCTGCGCGGCCGGATGGGGCGGCTCGTACCGTGGTTGCGCCTGTTCGAAGCGGGGCTGTGGCGCCTGGTAGCGCAGCTGCGGCGGTTGCTGGCGAGGTTGCGGCGGTTCGTAGCGCGGCTGCGGTTGCTGGTAGCGGGGCTGCGGCTGGTAGGTCGGTCTAACGTATCCACGCGGCAGCTCCGGGCGGGGCTGCACATATTGCGGAGCGGGCACGCGATCCGCCGGCATGGGTCGTGCGGGCGCGGGTTCAAAGCGTGGCGGTTGCGGCAGCGTGTTGGCTGGACGTTCATTGGCCTGCGACCGCGACTGCTGCGGGCCGGCGATGTAGCTCACCCCCGGACGCGGCGGCTGGCGCAATTCGACCGCTGGCGCGCGACGGATGGGTTCGACCATGGGCAGGCTGCGCTGCTCTGCCTGCGGATGGGCGAAGCGGGCCGAAGGCAGGGCGGCCGCGCGCTCCGGCGCGGGCTGCATCCGCGGCACGTTCGGCAGGTTGGCGGCATGCGTATCCGGCATGCGCGCCAGGCGCGGCGGGACCGGTCCAGTGCGGACCGGCTGCGCCGCCACGACCCGGCGCGGCGCGGCACGGGAGTCGAGGACGCGCACGTTGGCGAACGGCCTGGCCATGTGTTGCGGCATGCGTGCGGCTGCCGGGGCGAAGTCCGGGTGCACCGCGGGCAGCACCTTCGGCGGTGGCGTGCGCGCCACCACGCCGCGGCGGAAGTCGGCGGTGGGCAGCGTACGCAGGCGCGGATTGGGCAGGGCCGCGGTCGAGCGCGGCGCAGGGCGCAGCGCGGACACGCCGCGCACCAGCACCGGCGCGGCAGCCAGCCTGCGCGGATCGACATGCACCATGTCGTGCTGCACGCGACGGCCGCTGGCGAAGTTCGCGCCGGACATCGCGGTGAAGCCGTGCGGCGCGCCACGGTTCAAGTAGTGCAGGTCGCGAGGCGTGCGCCCCTCGCGGTAGAAGTTGTACTGGTGGTTGATGTTGTTGATCACCGTGTTGCGGTACATCGTGTTGCGCACGTAGATGTTGGTGACGTTGACGCGGTGGTAGTAGTCGCGGTCGCAGTGGTACCACGGGTTGTAGATCTCGCCCGGGCCCAGCGGAAACCAGCCCACCGGGGCGCTGCCGATGCCGATGGATACGCTCCAGCCGCCACCGCCCACGAACGCCACCAGCGCTGGCGCGTACACCGGGCGCGCGATGCGCGGCCCCGGAATCCAGCCCCAGCGGCTGCCGATGAACGCCCAGCGGCCATAGTGATAGGGCGCGAACCCCCACGGCGTATCGTCCACCCAGGTCCAGCCCCACGGCGCGATCCAGGCCCAATGGCCGTCGCGGTACGGCGCCCAGCCGACGGGCACCTGGCTGGGGTACCAGACGGCCCCGTATTCGGGCGAGTCCTGCCAGTCGCCGTATTCGTCGAGGTCCTGGTAGCCCACCACCTCGGAAGATACGTAGCGGGTGGCGTCGGAATGCGCGAAGCGCCGGTCGCGCCGTTCGCACCACGCGTCGAACGCGTCGCCACGGTCGTAGTCGCTGATCGTCAGCGCCGCCAGCGAGGAGTCGTCGAACTGGTAGCTCCGCCCGGCGAACACGTCGCGCTGTGCGTTGTCCTGGCCGTACACCGTGGCCTGGCCCCCGAACACCGTAACGCGCGTGCCGGAGCCGCCGTGGTCCACGTCGATGCGATAGGTGCCGGGCTGCTTCACCACCAGCGCCAGGGTGGGCGTGTCGATCTCGTAGCTCTGGCCCTGGTCCATCCGGCGCACGCTGAGGTTCAGCGTGCCCTGGGTCAGTTCGACCTGCGCGATGTTGTCGTTGAGGTTGAGCATGCCGAAGTCGGTGCTGCCGGCCATGCGCAGGCTGGCGCCGCCCAGCTCCAGTTCGGCGCGCGCGCCGTCGCCGGTGGAGAGGCGGTCGCCGGTGGTCAGCGGGCGGTTGAGGTCGGCGCTGCTCCAGTGCTGTGCGCCGGCTGGCAGCAGGCCGAGATCGCCAGAGATGTAGGAGAGCCGCGCCACGCGATCCGGCGGCGCGCTGTCGTCGGTCGATTGCGCCTGGGCCAGCGCGGCCACGGTGCACAGCAGCAATGCGGTCAGCGGCCGCCAGCAGGCACGCAGAACGTTGGTCACACGCATCGGACTCTCCCGGTTCCTGCGCAATCCGGACCGCCATGGCCTGACGCCGTGCCGGCCTCACGCACGCTGCGCGACGTGCGTTGACGGCCCGATTATGCGCATGCCGTGGATTAGGGCCGCCTTAGTTTCGGCGGCAGGGGCGCCGGCGGTTCAGCCGGCGGATATCCGGCAGCCGGCGATGGTTCATGCGCGGGCGCCTGGCCGGCAATTCCCACCGCGCCGCTTCCCGGTTACCATCCACCGACCGACGCGCGGGTGTAGCTCAATGGTAGAGCTGTAGCTTCCCAAGCTACTGACGAGGGTTCGATTCCCTTCACCCGCTCCATTCCCCGCGTAGCGCGCCGGCCAACCCCAACGCCACACCAGCGAGCGCGTCCCCACGATGAGCGATCCGGCCAATCCGAGTCTGATCGCGCTGGGCTGGCGCGAGCGCGTGGCGTTGCCGCAGTTCGGCATCGCCCGGCTCAAGGCCAAGCTCGACACCGGTGCACGCAGCAGCGCCCTGCATGTGGAGACGCTGGAGAGCTTCCTGCGCGATGGTGCGGTGTGGCTGCGTTTCACCGTGCGCGCCGGGCGCCATGCGGCGGATGCGGTGGCCTGCGAGGCGCCGGCGCTGGACCGGCGCATGGTCACCGACACCGGCGGACGCCGCACCGAACGCTGGTTCATCCGCAGCGAGATCCTGCTGGCCGGCCAGTGCTTCGAGGCCGACATCAACCTGACCGACCGGCGGCACATGCTGTTTCCCATGCTGCTCGGCCGCAGCGCCATGCAAGGGCGTTTCGTGGTCGACCCGGCACGCGCCTACACCCAGCCACGATGGCCGGCCCCGGCCATGGATCACCCATGAAGATCGCCATCCTCTCGCGCAACGCGCGGTTGTACTCGACCCAGCGGCTGGTGGACGCGGCGCGTGCGCGCGGCCACGTGGTGCGCGTGCTCGATCCGCTGCGCTGCTACGTGCGCATCGCGCCGGACGGCGTGGCGATCCGCTACAAGGGCAAACCGGTGCGCGACCTCGATGCGGCGATCCCGCGCATCGGCACGCAAAGCACGTTCTACGGCACCGCGGTGCTGCGCCAGCTGGAGATGATGGGCGTGTACACGCCCAACTCCTCCGATGCGGTGCTGCGCGCGCGCGACAAGCTGCGCAGCCTGCAGATCCTCGCCGCGCAGGGCATCGCGATGCCGGTCACGGTGTTCGGCGACAACCCCGACGACACCGAAGACCTGCTCGCGATGCTGGGCGAGCCGCCGCACGTCATCAAGCTCAACGAAGGCAGCCAGGGCACCGGCGTGGTGCTGGCGGAGAAGCGCAGCGCTTCGCAGAGCGTGATCGAGGCGTTCCGCGGCCTGTACGCCAACTTCCTGGTGCAGGAGTTCATCGCGGAGGCCAAGGGCTGCGACCTGCGCTGCTTCGTGGTCGGCGGAAAGGTGGTGGCGGCGATGCAGCGCGAAGCCAGTCCCGGCGATTTCCGCGCCAACCTGCATCGCGGCGGCAGCGCGGTGCAGATCAAGCCCAGCGCCGCGGAAAAGCAGATCGCCGTACGCGCGGCGGCCGCGTTGGGGCTGGGCGTCGCCGGCGTCGACCTGCTGCGTTCGGAGCGCGGCCCGCTGGTGCTGGAAGTGAACGCCTCGCCCGGTCTGGAGGGTATCGAGGCGGCCACCGGCGTGGACGTGGCCGGCGCCATCGTCGAGCTGCTCGAGGCGCAGGTGTGCGATGCCCCTGTCGCACGCCGTCGTCGCGCCAGCGCACCGTAAGCGCTACATGCGATTAACCGCAACGTAACTTGCGGACCTCTATAACGAACGCACTGTCGCTGCCCGATGCGTACCGAATGGTTCGCAGCGGTGGCCGGCGGTAACGGGACGAGCCTGTGCCCGGATGTGGCGGCGAGCAGCCGATGCATCCGGGTTTTCTTTTTTTGGCATTCAGGCCGCAGCGGGTTTGCCACGGGTTTCGCGCAGAGCGAATGTTAAGCTTGCAGGCAACGCCGGCCCGTGTTGCCGGCGGCATGGCGGAGCGACGCATGCGCGTACTGGTGATCGAAGACAACAGCGATATCGCGACCAACATCGGCGACTATCTGGAAGACCGCGGCCACGTGGTGGACTTCGCAGGCGACGGCGTCACCGGGTTGCACCTGGCGGTGGTGCACGACTTCGACGTGATCGTGCTCGACCTCACGCTGCCCGGCATGGACGG
>JAJZGE010000215.1 GCA_021798675.1 Pseudomonadota bacterium
AGGTGGGCGGGCTGGGCTGACATGCGGTTCTCCGTGGGCATCGCAGCTGCGGAGAACGGTCGGGAGTTGCCGCACATCGGACGTGGATCACGCCGCTGCCGACACCCCATCTACCGATCGACGCCGCAGCGCCTCCGCAGGAGTTGGCACCGTTGCAGGATTGCTCCTGCAGGTTGCCCCGGCTTCAAAGGGCCTGTCCCTCAGCCGGTCTCGATGAGTGACGGAGATACTGGCGTAGCCTGTTTTCATTGTCAATAGACGTCTAAACATCTAAACGTATATGCTTTCAAAGCATAAGATGCCGGCTTGTGGCGAACGTCCACGGAATCCGCCGCGATGCGCCCGACGGCGCTATGCTCAGCCCCCTTTTCCGCGACGTGACCCGCATGAGCATCCTTCCCGACCTGGCCGCCGGCATCGGCCACACCCCGCTGCTGCGGCTGCGCCACGCTTCCGCGCTGACCGGCTGCGAGGTGCTGGCCAAGACCGAGCTGCTCAACCCCGGCGGCTCGATCAAGGACCGCACCGCGCTCGGGTTGCTGCTGGATGCCGAGCGACGCGGGTTGCTGCGCCCCGGCGGCCACATCGTCGAGGGCACCGCGGGCAACACCGGCATCGGCCTGGCGCTGCTCGGCGCCAGCCGCGGCTACCGCACGGTGATCTTCATGCCGCAGACGCAGAGCCGCGAAAAGATCGACGCGCTGCGCATCACCGGCGCCGAGGTGCGGCTGGTGCCGGCGGTGCCGTACCGGGACCCGACCCACTACGCGCATCAGGCGCGCACGCACGCCCTGGCCATGAACGCGGCAGACCCCGGCAGCGCGTGGTTCGCCGACCAGTTCGACAACACCGCCAACCGCGACTGGCACGAAGCCACCACCGCCGTGGAGATCTGGGAACAGACCGCTGGCGCGGTCGACGGTTTCGTCTGCGCCGCCGGCACCGGCGGCACGCTGGCCGGGGTGGGCCGCGCGCTGAAGGCGCGCAAGCCGGGCGTGCGCATCGCACTGGCCGACCCGGCCGGCTCGGCGCTGGCCAGCTACGTCAACACCGGCGAGCTGGTCGCCAGCGGCCATTCGATCAGCGAAGGCATCGGCTCCAGCCGCATCACCGCGAACTTCGCGGGTGCTCCGATCGACCTGGCGTGGTCGATCGGCGACGATGAATCGGTGCCGCTGGCGCACCGGTTGCTGCACGAGGAGGGCTGGTGCGTGGGCGGTTCCAGCGGCGTCAACATCGCCGGTGCGATCCGCCTGGCGCACGCGCTTGGTCCGGGCCACACCATCGTCACGGTGCTGTGCGACGCCGGCACGCGCTACCAGGCCAAGCTGTTCAACCCGGCGTTCCTGCGCGAACAGGGCATTCCGGTGCCAGCATGGCTGGCGCAGGCGTTTGCGGCGTGAAGCGAGCACCACGCCTGCAACGCCGCGCACGCTGCCTGCTAACGTAACGGCATGAGTCCGCCCACCGACATATCCACGCTGCGCGAGCGGCTGCAGAGTCACGGCTTCGCCTTTGTCACCGCCGAGAGCATGCGCGAGCTGCTCGACGCGCCGCAGAACCTGGCCGACTGGCCCGCGTTTGCGGCGAGCTGGGATGATCTGGCGCCGGACAGCTACCTGGCCAGGCGCGGCCATCAGCGGCGGCGACGGCACGCGGTGTTCACGCTGGAAGCCGCGGGCGAGATCCGCCGCGCGCCGCATCAGCCGCATTACCAGAGCCTGCAGCACAACCCGCTGCAGGGAGACATCCAGCGCTGGTTCATGCCGATCCGGCCGGCGATCGCCAACGGCGCCAGCCTGCGCCGCATCCTGGCTTTCGCCGGCACGCTGTTTGGTGCGATGGAGCCGACCACGCCGCGCTGGCAGGTCGAGGCGCATCAGTTCCGCATCGAGGCGCGCGCCGGCGCGCCGGGCGAACCCACTCCCGAAGGCGTGCATCGCGACGGCGTGGACTACGTGCTGGTGCTGCTGATCGACCGCGTCAACATCGAGAGCGGCACCACCACCATCCACGCGCGCGACGGCGCGTTGCTGGGCAGCTTCACCCTCGCCCACGCGCTGGATGCCGCACTCGTCGACGACGCGCGCGTGTGCCACGGCGTCACCGCCGTCACCGCGTTCGACCCGCTTCGACCGGCCCATCGCGACGTGCTGGTACTCACATTCAAGGCGTCGAGCTGAGGCTCACGCCCCGTGCATCCCCGGGCATGCAGTGCTCGCGACGCGATGCTTACGTTCCATCCACTACCATGCGGCTCCCCCTTTCACGCGGAGCGCGCATGTCCCTCGATTCATCGCACCGCAGGGACAACGCTGACGGTCCGTCGCCGCGGAACGCGGGTGACGATCGACTGAAGTTCAGCGGCGACAACACCTTTCAGCGCGAACTGCGACGGCGAGTGGAAGCCGACTTCACACTGCGCGGCTGCCGCCAGCGCGACAGCGCCGCGATGTGGTTCAAGACCGCGCTGATCCTGACCGTCTTCGCACTGGCCTACGTGGCGCTGGTATTCCGGGCTGCCAGCTGGTGGCAGGGCCTGCTGCTGGCCCTGGTGCTGGGTGTGGCGATGGCCGGCATCGGCTTCAATATCATGCACGACGGTGGCCATCAGGCGTACTCCGATCGCCGCTGGGTCAACCGGCTGATGGCGATGACGCTCGATCTGGTCGGCGGCAGCTCGTACATCTGGCAGTGGAAGCACGCGCGCTTCCACCACACCTGGGTCAACGTGGCCGGTCACGACAGCGACATCGACCTGGGCGTGCTGGGGCGATTGTCGCCGGAGCAGCCGCGGCGGCCGTGGCATCGCTGGCAGCACATCTACCTGTGGCCGCTGTATGCGGTCACCGCGATCCGCTGGCACCTCTATGGCGACTTCCGCGACATGCTCACCGGCACCATCGGCGAGCGCCCGTTCAAGCGGCCGCGCGGCGGGGACCTGGCCGGCTTCGTGCTGGGCAAGCTGGCGTTCTTCACGCTCGCCTTCGGGCTGCCGCTGCTGTTCCATTCGGCGGGCGCGGTGCTGCTGTACTACGGCGTGACGGCGGCGGTGGCCGGCATCCTGCTGGCCCTGGTGTTCCAGATGGCGCACGTGGTGGAAGCGGCGGCGTTCCCGCTGCCGGACGCCAGCAGCCACCAGCTCGACACGCCGTGGGCGATCCACCAGATGGAGACCACGGTGAATTTCGCGCGCGGCAATCGCGCGCTGAGCTGGCTGATCGGCGGCCTGAATTTCCAGATCGAGCACCACCTGTTTCCGCGCATCTCGCACGTGCACTACCCCGCGGTGGCGCGCGTGGTGGAGCGGACCTGCCGCGAATTCGGCGTACCCTACCGCGAGCACC
Organism: Pseudomonadota bacterium; assembly: GCA_021798675.1. The sequence goes on from JAJZGE010000215.1 coordinate 3,348, forward strand.
GCAGCTTCGGCGCCGGCATCGCCTCGCATTACCGCTGGCTGCGCCGGCTGGGCATGCCGGTGGCTGCCAGCGCCACTGCCGCAGCGTCGACTGCGCAACCGCTGCCGCACAGCTGAGCCTGCGCCGCCGACTGGCGTTTGCGACGGGCCGGAGCCGCGACGACACTGGCGCAAGGCGCTGCCGGTTGGCGTCGACACTTTCCCGGAGAAATGGCCATGAGCTTCGTCGCCAACAGCATGATCGTGGTGATCGCACTGCTGCATCTGTGGTTCCTGATCCCGGCAATGTTCCTGTGGACGAGACCTCCCCGCTACCGTGCGTTCGGACTCAGCGCGGCATGTGCCCGGCAGACGAAGGCACTGGCCGCCAGCCAGGGCCGCTGCAACGGCTTGCTCGCCGCCAGCGTGAAGATTTTCTTTCTCGGCTGCGCGCTGCTGGCCGGCCTCGTCGGCGGACTCACGGGCCGGAAAATCCTCTGCATCCAGGCGCTGCCGGCATGAGTCCGCGGCAAGGCAACCTGATCGGGATGGCCGAGCCCAGCCACGCGCGCGAAGCAGTCGGCCGGCGCTACGACCCTGCCCTGATGCAGCACGCGCGCGAGCGCAGCTGGGCCGCGTTGCACGCAATCGCCGCTCGGATGCACCCGGGCATCAGCGAGGACGAGGCCAAGCGCGAGGCGCTCGACGTCTTCCAGCAGCTGGGCTGTCAGAAGATCTGGCACCCGGTGCTGATCCGCATCGGCGCGAATACCAGCAAAACCTGGCGGCAAAAGTCCGATCCCGCCGTGCGGCTGGGCCAGCACGACAGCTACTTCATCGACCTCGGACTGGTGTTCGCCGGCCACGAAGGCGATGTCGGCGATACCTTCGTCGTGGGCGACGCGCCGCAGCGGCAGGCCTGCGCGGACGCGGCGCGGGCGCTGTTTCACGAGGTCGCTGCGGCGTGGCGCACGCAGGGGCTGAGCGGTCAGGCGCTGTATGCGTTCGCCGGCGAGCGCGCCGCGGCGATGGGCTGGCGGCTGAACCACGCCGTCAAGGGACACCGCGTCAGCGACTTTCCGCACGCGCTGCACAAGGGCGGAGAGCTCGGCACGCTCGACGCGCGGCCAGCGGCCGGCCGCTGGATTCTGGAGATCCAGCTGGCGCATCCGAGTGAGCCGTTCGGTGCGTTTTACGAGGATCTGCTGGATCACACTCCGCCCGCCTGAACGTCGCCGCGTCCAGTCAGCTGGCCGGGCAAACCTGACGCAAACCGTCCATCCGCAACCCGCCGGGGCAACCGCATAGGCGCCCGCCCCGGCGAACCGGAGCATCCCGACACGCGTCAGCCGCAGGCAGCCGACAGCCGCCCCGGGCCCGGCCCATGCGCGCCGCGCCGGCCTCGCCGCAGCCGTTGCCGCGGCCGGCACTGCGCCCACGCCGCCGCACTGGCATCTCTCTTGCAGCGTGTTTCCGCGTAGGAAGCGAACCCGGCGTTTAGGT
>JAJZGE010000216.1 GCA_021798675.1 Pseudomonadota bacterium
AGTGCGGCGATCACCGTGAAGGTGGCCAGGATGGTCGGGCCGCCGACCTCGCTGACCGCCTCCGGAATCGCCTCGCGCAGGCTGCGCCCGCCCAGCGCCATGTGCCGGTGGATGTTCTCCACCACCACGATGGCGTCGTCGACCAGGATGCCGATCGAGAAGATCAGCGCGAACAGCGAGACCCGGTTGATGGTGAAGCCCATCGCCCAGGAGGCGAACAGGGTGAGCGCCAGCGTGATCACGACCGCGCTGCCCACCACCACGCCTTCGCGCCAGCCCAGCGCGAACACCACCAGCAGCACCACCGACATCGCGGCGAGCAGCAGGTGCAGCAGCAGGCTGTCGGCCTTGGCGGTGGCAGTCTGGCCGTAGTCGCGGGTCACCGCCACGTGCACGCCGGCAGGGATGTCGACGTCCTGCATCGCCTTGAGCCGGGCGCGGATCGCCGTGGTGATGTCGGCGGCGTTGGTGCCGGCCTTCTTGGCGATCGCAATGGTCACCGCCGGCGCGTTGCCGGTGGCCGGACCCGGCCGGCCGGCCGGCGAGCCGAACCAGACGTAGCGAGAAGGCAGGTCGGCCCCCTGCTGCACGTTCGCCACGTCGGACAGGTAGACCGGCTGGCCGTCCTTGAGCCCGATCACCAGGTGCGCCACGTCCGCCGCGCTGGCGAGGAAGGTCCCCGCGGTGACCGGGATGTCGCGGTTGCCGGCCACCTGGTCACCCGCCTGGGCCACCACGTTGGCGGCCTTCAGCGCATTCGACAGGTCGGTGAGCGACATACCGTACGAGGCCAGCTTCGCCGGGTCGAGCTGCACCACCACCGCGCGGTCGGGCGCGCCGATGGTGTAGACGTCGCGCGTACCCGGCACCCGCTTCAGCACCGTCTCCAGCGTGTGGGCCACTTCGGCCAGCTGGGTTGGGCTCTCGCCCGGGCGGTCGCTCCACAGCGTCAACGCCATCACCGGCACGTCGTCGATGCCCATCGGCCGGATCAGCGGCTGGCCCACGCCGAGTCCGCGCGGCACGAAGTCCTGGTTCTGGTAGATCTGGTTGTACAGCCGCACGATGGCGGTCTGGCGCGGCACGCCGACCTGGAACTCCACCGTGATCATCGACACGCCCGGCCGGCTGACCGAGTAGACGTGCTTGACGCCCTGCAGCTCGGAAAGCTTCTGCTCCAGCGGGAAGGTCACCAGGTTTTCCACGTCGTGCACGCCGGCGCCCGGGAACGGCACGGTGACATTCGCCATGGTGACGTCGATCTGCGGCTCCTCCTCGCGCGGCGTGATCGCCATCGCGGTGAGGCCCAGCAGCAACGCGGCCACCGCCAGGATCGGCGTGAGCGGCGAGGACTGGAAGATCCGGGCGATGCGCCCGGCAAAGCCGAGCCGCGGCGCGTTCATCGCGCCTCCTCGTGGCGCTGGGCGATCAGCCAGCGCGCGGCGGCGCCGGGATCGGTGGCGATGCGCTCGCCGCCGTCCAGCCCGGCCAGCACCTGGATGCGGTCGCCGGACACGTCGCCGGTGCGCAACTGGCGCAGCGTGACATGGTCGCCGTCGATCACGTACACGCCCTGCAGCTCGCCACGCTCCACCAGCGCGGACAGCGGCACCAGCAGTTGCTTCGCCTCGCCGGTAGCGAACGCCACCTTGACCGTCATGCCGGGGTAAAGCCCGGCGTGTTCGCCGGAGAGATCCAGCCGCACGCTGAAGGTGTGCGTGGCCGGGTCGGCGTACGGAAACACGGTGACCTTGCTCGCCTTCAGCCGTTCGCGACCGCCGTCGTACTGCACCTCCGCCGTGCCCGAGCGACGGATCGCCTCGGCCACGCTCTGCGGCACCTTCACCTCAACGCGCAGGTCCTTGAGCGAAGCGATGCCGATCAGCTGCTGCGCGAACGGCGGACCGGTCACGGCCTCGCCCACCTGCACGTAGCGCTTGGTGACCACGCCGGCATAGGGCGCACGCACCACCGTGTACTTCTCCGCCTGGCCGGCCTGGCTCCACTGCGCCTGGGCCGCCTCCAGCGCGCCCCTGGCGGCATTGCGCTGCGCCAGCGCCTGGTCGTAGTCCGCCTTCGACACGTAGCCTTGCGGATAGATCGCCGCGAGGCGCTTGAAGTTGGCCTCGGCATTGACGTAGCTAGCCCGCGCCGAGGCGATCTGCGCCTGCGCCGCACGCGCCGCGGACTTCTGCTCGACGTTGCTGAAGCGCACCAGCACCGCGCCTTCCGGCACCACGTCGTTCACGTCGTGCGGCAGCTCCATCACGCGGGCGTCGGTCTGCGCCGTGAGCACGGCCGCGTTGACCGCCTCGACGGTGCCGTCCCATACCTGCCGGTTCGGCGCTTCGTCGGGGCGTACCACCAGCGAGGCCAACGGCGGCGCGGCGCCCTGTTGCCGCGCAGGCGGCTGCTTGCCGCCGCTGCAGGCGGCGATGGCCATGGCCAGCAAGGCGGGCCACAGGATTCGGGAAGCTCGATTCACGGCACGGTTCCGGTGCAGGCTGACATTATTTCTGGGAAGGGAAAGCGCAGCCGGAACGCAAGCCGAAGCGCGCCAGCACCATGGCCAGCGGGCAGAAGCCGGTGAACGCGGACTGCAGCAGGTTGGCGCCCACGAACAGCGTGAGCAGCAGCCACCACGGCGACACGAAATGGGCCAGCGCGACGCTCAGCAGCACCATGCTGCCGGCGAATGCGAGTACGAAGCGATCGATGTTCATGGGCATACTCCGTGAAAGGGAAACGTATCAACGACGGGGCGCGTCGGGTTTCAGCGACTCGATCCGCAGCATCCTCAGCATCAGCCGCTCATAGAACGGATGCGTGTTGCCGGTGCGGACCTTGCGCAGGTGGTAGCGTTCGAACAGCACCTTGGCGTAGTGCACCCATCTGCCGACGCGTGCCCACGTCACGTTGCGCGGCGGGATCTGCGGCAGCGCCACGAACGCCGCGCCGGTGTCGCCCATGTCCGCCAGGCATACGGCGTTCCAGGTGGCGCGCGCCTCGGCCGGCCGGCCGGCCAGTTCGTCGCGCAGGTTCTCGGCGATGGCGCCGACCATCGATTCGATCATGAAGCCGGTCTTCGGCGCGCCGGTCGGTACCGGCGTGACCTCGACCGGCGGGATCGCCACGCACACGCCGGCCGAGAAGATGTTGCGATAGGTGGGATTGCGCTGGTGCTCGTCGATGAGGACGAACCCGCGTGGGTTGGTCAGCCCCTCGATGCCACGCAGCGCGGGAATGCCGGTGAAGGCCGGCAGCAGCATGGCGAAGGCGAACGGCAACTCGCGCGACTGCGCCACCGCGCCCCTGGCGTCGACCTCGTCGAGCTTCAGGCTGCCCGCCTCGACCGAGGTGACGCGCGCATTGGTAACCCAGCGGATGTCGCGCTCGCGCAGGATCGACTCCAGCAGGCCCTTGGAGTCGCCGACGCCGCCAAGACCCATGTGGCCGATATAGGGTTCGGGCGTGACGTAGGTCATCGGCACCCGGTCACGCAGCCGGCGACGACGCAGGTCGGCGTCGACGATCAGGGCGAATTCGTAGGCGGGCCCGAAACAACTGGCACCCGGGGCGGCACCGATCACCACTGGACCCGGATTCGCCAGCAGCGCCTGGTAGGCGCGCCAGGTTTCGTCGGCATGTGGCCCGGTGCAGATCGAGTGCGTGTGTCCGCCATCCGGCCCAAGGCCCGGCACCTCGTCGAACGCGAGCCGCGGACCGGTGGTGATCACCAGGTAGTCGTAAGACAGGTCCTGGCCGTCGACCAGGCGCACGCGGTTCTCGGCCGGAAGCACGTTTTGCGCCGGCACGTCGATGAAGCGGATGCCATGGCGGCGCATGGGCTCGGCCACCGCGACCCGGATCGCCTCCTGCTTGCGCCAGCCCACCGCCACCCAGGGGTTCGACGGGGTGAACTGGAAATAAGGGCTGTCGCCGACCAGCGTCACTTCGTGCGCCGCGCCGAGCGCCGCCTTGATTTCGTATGCGGCGGCCGTACCACCCAGCCCCGCGCCTAGGATCACGATCTTTGCCATGGAGCCTTCTCCGCAGCCGGTATCAGGATGGGTACGCGCCCTTGCGGGCCCTTTGATGCATGTCAAGCGGCGAGACGATTCAACAGAACTAAATTAGCTTTATCTTATTTAGAGGATCGTGCTAAAGTCAAGCACCGAATTTGCCGGACCCTTTCCTTCGGAGGCGCCATGCCGACCACTGCCAAGCACGACTTGACCGCCATGCGCGAGCGGGCCGAGGAAGCCTCGCGGCTGCTGAAGGCGCTGGGCAACCCGCAACGCCTGCGCGTGCTGTGCCTGCTCGTCGGCCAGGAAATGTCGGTGGGCCAGATCAACGAGGAGCTGGCCGACCTCAGCCAGTCGGCGCTCTCGCAACACCTCGCCAAGCTGCGCGACGAAGGCCTGGTGCGCACGCGGCGCGAATCGCAGACGATCTGGTACACACTGGCGCACGGACCGACCGAACAGATCATCGCCACGCTCTACGGGATCTACTGCGCCCCCGAGGACGCGCCGTTGTGCGCGTCCTCGTCGCGCAAGCGCACCGGCAACCGCAGGTAGCTGGCGCCGTTGCCTTCCGGCGGCGGCAGCCTGCCGCCGCGGATGTTTACCTGCAACGCCGGCCACAGCAGTCGCGGCACGGCCAGGGTGGCGTCGCGCGCGTTGCGCATTGCCACGAAGTTCGCCTCGTCGACGCCCTCGCGCAGATGGATGTTTGCTGCACGCTGCTCCTGCACCGGGATCTCCGCGCGTGCCTCGGCGCCGGCCGGCGGATAGTCATGACACAGGAACATGCGCG
>JAJZGE010000217.1 GCA_021798675.1 Pseudomonadota bacterium
CCTGCGCTCGCCGTCGTGCAACTGGTCCACGCGCAGCAGCATCAGCGAAGCCAGCACGCCGGCAAAGGTGGCCGCGTTGATCAGGAACACCCAGCCGCAGCCCACGGCGGCGATCAGCAGGCCGGCCACGGCCGGGCCGATCATCCGCGCGGCGTTGAACGAGGTGGAGTTGAGCGCCACCGCGTTGGCCAGGTGCTCGTCGCCCACCAGCTCGTTGACGAATACCTGCCGCACCGGCGCGTCGAACGCGGACACGCAGCCGAGCAGCAGGGCGAACACGTACACCTGCCACAGCGTGACCACGCCGGCGACCGTCACCAGCCCCAGGCCCAGCGCCAGCAGGCCCAGCGCGGCCTGGGTGGCGATCAGCAGCTTGCGGCGGTCGAAGCGGTCGGCGGCGTAGCCGCTCCACGGCAACAGCAGCAACTGCGGGCCGAACTGCAGCGCCATCACCACGCCCACCGCGCTGGCGTTGTGGTGGGTGAGCGCGGTGAGCACCAGCCAGTCCTGCGCCACCCGCTGCATCCAGGTGCCGACGTTGGACACCAGCGCGCCGCCGGCCCAGACGCGGTAGTTGCGGATGCGCAGGGAGCCGAACACGGCGGCTCAGGCGCGCGCGAGCAGGCGGACGACGTCGGCCACGCTGCCGGTCTCGCCCAGCCGCGGGAAGATGCGCGCCACGCTGTTCTCGTGCGCGTCGGCGTTCATGTCGGTCATCGCATCGGTGGCGAGGGTGACGTTGTAGCCGAGCTCGTAGGCCTGGCGCGCGGTGGACTCCACGCCGATGCTGGTGGCCACGCCCACGATCACCACCTGGGTCACGCCGAGCTGCTGCAGGTGCTCGTGCAGGTCGGTGTGCGTGAAGGCGCCCCAGGTGCGCTTGGTGACGCGGTGGTCGCCCGCCTGCGCATCCAGCGCGGGAACCAGTTCGGCCCAGTCCGGCGGCAGGTCGCCCATCCGCCTCGGCTGCTCGTTGCGGCCGGGCGCGCCGCCGGCCACGTTCACCAGCACCACCGGCGCGCCGTGCCGGCGGAACGCCTGCGTGATTTCCACCACGCGATCGATCACGCCGGCCATGGGGTGCGCGCAGGGCAACTGGACGATGCCCTTCTGGATGTCGATGACGATCAGGGCGGTCTTGGGGTCGAGCGTGGTCAGTGCCATGGGCAGGCCTTATAGCGAGGGGAGGGGAGGCGGCTCAGTCGCTGGCGAGCCGCTTGAGCAGTTCGACGCCGCGGGCGAGGGCGTCCTGTTCGCCGGCGTTGAAGCGCTCGCGGATGGCGTGGAACAGCCAGTCCTCGCGCGCCGCGCGGATGCTGCGGATCTTTTCGTGCGCCAGCGACGTCAGCGAGAGCAGGGTGCGCCGCCCGTCGCCCGGATCGGGCGTGCCCTCGACCAGCGCCAGCGCCTGCATGCCCGCCACCGTGGCGCCCATCGACTGCGGCCGGACGTTCTCGGCGCGGGCCAGTTCGCTGACCGTGGCGCTGCCATGGCGATCCAGGTGGATCAGCACCGCGATCTGCGACAGGGTGAGCCCCTCGACGCCGACCTTCTCGCGCAATTGGCGTTTCAGCTTGCCGATCAGGCCGCGCAGCTCGCGCGCGGTGGCCTTGGCCTGGGCGACGCGCGGATCGGGGCGGGCGGTGTTCATGGCGGCGCATGCTACGCCATGTACAGTTAAACTGCAAAGGTAAACTTCCTATTCTGATGATCGGCCGGGGCCGTGCGGGTCGTGCCTCCGGGTCGAATCGCTTGATTTCAAAACTTCTTGGTTTAGTATTTCCGGTTCTTGGCTGCCGCACGGCGGCCGGCGAGACGCGGGAGGCAGGCATGAATGCGGTGGCTCGAACGGCAGGCGACGACATCCTCGTCGTGCGCGGGGTGGACAAGGCCTACCCCGGCGGGTTCCAGGCGCTGAAGCGCATCGATCTGGAGATCCGCCGCGGCGAGATCTTCGCCTTGCTCGGCCCCAACGGCGCGGGCAAGACCACCCTGATCAGCATCATCTGCGGCATCGTCAACCTCGGCGCCGGCAGCATCACGGTGGACGGCCACGACATCGTGCGCGACTGGCGCGCCACCCGCTCCGTGATCGGCCTGGTGCCGCAGGAGCTGAAGGCCGACGCGTTCGAGACGGTGTGGAACACGGTGCGCTTCAGCCGTGGCCTGTTCGGCAAGGCGCCGGACGACGCCTACATCGAGCGGCTGCTGAAGGAGCTGTCGCTGTGGGACAAGCGCGACAACCGGATGCTGATGCTCTCCGGCGGCATGAAGCGGCGCGTGATGATCGCCAAGGCGCTGTCGCACGAGCCGCAGTTGCTGTTCCTCGACGAGCCCACCGCCGGCGTGGACGTGGAGCTGCGCCGCGACATGTGGGCGATGGTGCGGCGCCTGCGCGAGAGCGGCGTGACCATCGTGCTCACCACGCACTACATCGAGGAGGCCGAGGAGATGGCCGACCGCGTGGGCGTGATCAACAAGGGCGAGCTGATCGTGGTGGAGGAGAAGGCCGCGCTGATGCACAAGCTCGGCCGCAAGCAGCTGCGGCTGCAACTGCACGATCCGCTGGATGCGGTGCCGGCGACGCTGGCGCAGCACAGGCTGGAGCTGGCCGCCGGCGGCAACGAGCTGGTCTACAACTACGACACCCAGGGCGAACGCACCGGCATCACCGCGCTGCTGGCCGACCTGGCCGCCGCCGGCATCCGCTTCCGCGACCTCAGCACGCGGCAGGACACGCTGGAGCAGATCTTTTTGCAGCTCGTGAAGGAGGGCGCATGAACTGGTACGGCATCCGCGCGATCTACCGCTTCGAAATGGCCCGCACCGGCCGCACGCTGATGCAGAGCGTGGCCTCGCCGGTGGTCTCCACCTCGCTGTACTTCGTGGTGTTCGGCTCGGCCATCGGCTCGCGCATCACCAGCGTGGAAGGGGTCAGCTACGGAGCCTTCATCATCCCCGGCCTGGTGATGCTGTCGCTGCTGATGCAGAGCGTCTCCAACGCCTCCTTCGGCATCTATTTCCCGAAGTTCGTCGGCACCATCTACGAGGTGCACTCGGCGCCGCTGTCGTTCCTGGAGATCGTGCTGGGCTACGTCGGCGCGGCGGCCACCAAAGCGATCATCGTGGGCCTCATCATCCTGGCCACGGCGCGCTGCTTCGTGGACTATTCCATCGCGCATCCGCTGGCGATGGTGACCTTCCTGCTGCTCACCACGATCAGCTTCAGCCTGCTCGGCTTCATCATCGGCATCTGGGCGGACAACTTCGAGAAGCTGCAGGTGGTGCCGCTGATGGTGATCACGCCGCTGACCTTCCTCGGCGGCAGCTTCTACTCGATCCACATGCTGCCGCCGTTCTGGCAGAAGGTGACGCTGTTCAATCCGGTGGTGTACCTGGTCTCTGGTTTCCGCTGGAGCTTCTACAACCTGGCCGACGTCGGCGTGGGCATCAGCCTGGCCGCCACGCTGGGCTTCCTCGTGCTGTGCCTGGTCGCCGTGTGGTGGATCTTCAGGACCGGCTACAAGTTGAAGGTGTGAGCGGTCGAACGATTCGGCCGTCCACGGGTCGAATCGTGTTTGGTGCGACAGATGCGGAGGTGGACGGTGGCGAACAAGCGAAAATCGGGCAGCAGCGGCTGGATACCGGCGGTGGTATTGCTGGCGGCGATCGTGGCGGCGGGCGGGTACATGGTCTGGCGCGCGACGCGACCGGGCGAGGCGGCGAAACCGGCGGTCGCATCGGCACCGGCGGCCGCGGCAAGCGCGGCGCAGCCTGCCCAGGCAGTCGTCCAGCATCCGATCGCACAGGCCGCGGCGCCGGCCCAGGCTTCCTCCGCGCCGTTGCCCGCGCTCAACGACAGCGATGCCAGCGTCGGCTCGTCCCTGCTCTCGATGGGCGGCAACGAGCTGAAGGGGCTGCTGCTGCCGCGGCACATCGTCGACCACATCGTGGCCACCGTGGACGCCTTGCCGCGGCTTGAGCTGGGCAGTACCGCCATCCTGCCGGTGCGCACGCCGCGCGGCGCGTTCATGGCAAGCAGCACGCAGGGGCTGCTCACCGCCGATCCGCGCAATGCCGCGCGATACGCGCCCTACATGGCCGTGGTCCGGCGCGTCGATTCGTCCGTGCTGGTGGCGTGGTATGTGCACAGCTACCCGCTGTTCCAGCAGGCCTACCGCGAACTGGGCTATCCCAAGGGCTACTTCAACGATCGCCTGATCGCCGCCATCGACGACATGCTGGCCGCGCCCGCCCCGGCGCAGGCCCCCGCGCTGCAGCTGGTGAACGGACGCTACACCTACGCCGATCCCGCGCTGGAATCACTCTCGGTGGGGCAGAAGCTGATGTTGCGGCTCGGTCCGGCCAACGAGGCCGAGTTCAAGGCCAAGCTGCGCGTGATCCGCAACCTGCTGACGGCGCGGCCGCCGTCGCGCTGAGCGGGCGCGGCTTCAGTCGGCCGCGCAGGACAGGGCGCGCCGTGCCGCTTCGTCGGCGCGGCGCGTATGCGTCTCGGAACACCACGACACCAGCTCATGCGCCACGGATGATCGCGCCGGCGTGGGCGAAGCGGATGGTCTCTTTCCTGCCAGCATCCCTGCCACCCTGCGTGCCGCGCGTTCCACTGCGCGGCGGGTCAGCGGCATGTGCATGCGGTTCCTCTCGGCCCCCTGTAGGCCGCAACGTGGACGTAACCACAACCTCATGGTCCGCACAAAGGGTGACGTTTGCCTGAGCCACAAGTCATGGCCACGGCCGAACCCGAACCGGCGCACAATGCGTCCTTCCCCGCCGAATACGGAGTCCGTCATGCGTCC
>JAJZGE010000218.1 GCA_021798675.1 Pseudomonadota bacterium
TCTTGTCGGCGATCCGCTGCAGCAGCTGCTGCCACGACGTCACGAATGCCTGCGCGCCATCGTGCTGCAACGTGGCGGCGAGTGCGTCCACATCCACGCCGGCGGCGGCGATCTGCGCCAGCACGGCGTCGGCATCACCGCCGTCGGTGGCCATCACGCCGTGCAGCTGGCCGTGCTCGGCGAACGCGTTGAGGGTTTTCTCGGGCATCGTGTCGATGGTGTCGGGCGCGGCCAGCGCGCTGACGTAGAGCGTGTCGACGACGGACGGATCCTTGGTGCCGGTGCTGGCCCACAGCAGCCGCTGCGGCATCGCGCCGGCGGCGGCGAGCTTGTGCCAGCGCGGCGACGCCAGCAGCGCGCGGTAGGCGCGATACGTCTGCTGGCCCACCGCGATGCCGAGCCGGTTGTGCAGCGCGGGCGGCAGCTGCTTGTTGCTGGCCACGTCCCAGCGGCTGATGAACAGCGAGGCCACCGAGCCCACGCGCGGATCGAGCCCGGCCGCAAGGCGCCGCTCGATGCCGCGCAGATAGGCCTCGGCGGCGGCCTGGTAGTGCGCGCAGGAAAACAGCAGCGTCACGTTGATCGGGATGCCGAGAAAGATCGCCTCCTCGATCGCCGGGATGCCCTCGGGCGTGCCGGGAATCTTCACGAACAGGTTGTCGCGCGCGGCCTGCGCGTGGATCTGCTGCGCCGCCGCGATGGTGCCGGCGGTGTCGGCGGCCAGCAGCGGCGAGACCTCCATCGAGACCCAGCCGTCGACGCCACCGGTGGCCTGGAAGATCGGCCGGAACAGGTCGGCGGCGCGGCGCAGGTCTTCCAGCGCCAGCTCGGTGAACAGTGTCTCGGCCGCCAGCCCGGCCGCCGACTTGGCGCGGATGCCGGCATCGTAGGCATCGCCGCTGCCGATCGCCGCGTCGAAGATGCTCGGGTTGGAAGTCAGCCCGGTGACCGAAAGCTCGGCGATGTAGCGCGCCAGCGTGCCGTCGTCGAGCAGGCTGCGGGTGATGTTGTCCAGCCACAGACTCTGGCCGAGATCGTGCAGTTGGCGGGTCGCTTTCATGCTTGCTCCATGACTACTTCAGGGGATGCTCAGTGCGCCGCGGCGTCGCACGCTGCCGCCGGCAGGAAATCGCCAAGCTTACGCCGGCGCAGCTCGCCGATGCACGCGATCGTGATGTCCGGCGCATGCTGCGGCGGATGATCAATGGCTGCCGCGGCGTAGTGGCCCTGCCGCACGAACACCGTGGTCAGCCGCGCGCCCATGCGCTGCTTCATCTCGGCCAGGATGTCCGGCTTGTCGTCGACCATCACGTAGTGGCTGGCCGGATAGCGCTGCTGCATCGCCGTCAGCTGCTGCTGCTTGTGCAGGTAGATCAGCACCTCGCCGTCCAGCGCGCGCCACAGGCCGGCGCGCTGGATCTTGCGCGGCTGGAACACCACGTCGCCGTCCGACAGGATCACCGGGCGGCCCAGCGTGCGCAGGTGCGCGATGGTCTCCAGTGCGTGCGGATACAGCCGTTCGGCGAACGGATACTCCAGCAGCCACGCCGACATCTGCAGCAGCGCCGGATCGCTGTCCAGGCCGGCGCGGAACAGCTGCAGGCTGCCGAGGTAATCGGCGTAGCCCAAGTCGTCGCGGCGCTGCGCGTAGATGGCCCAGTAGCGGTCGCGCTCGGCGGCCCCAAAGGCACGTTCAAGCTCGGCGCCGAGGTCGTCGGCAAAGCGGTCGTTGTCGAGCAGGGTGTTGTCGACGTCGAGCAGGAACACGATCACGGGCGCATCCGGCGGGTGGCTGTTCAACGGGAGGCGCTCGCGGCGGGCTTCGGATCGTGCCAGCCTTCGGCGCCCCTGACCACCGCGGCTGCGGCGGCCGGCCCCCAGCTGCCGGGCGTGTACGACTGCACCGGGCCTTCGTGCTGCAGGATCGGGTCGATCACCGCCCATGCCGCCTCGACGCACTCGTCGCTGGTGAACAGTGCGTTGTCGCCGCGCAGCGCGTCGCCCAGCAGCCGTTCGTACGGCGGTTTCTCCGGCGCCGCATCGTGGCGCGCCACCAGCTCCACCGCTTCGCCGCGCATCGCCTCGCCCGGCTGCTTGACCCGCGCGCCCTCGGCAATCACCACCTCGGGACTGAGCCGGAAGCGGAAGTAGTTCGACTGCGGCGGCGCGATCTCGTCGAAGATCGACAGCGGCGGGACCTGCATGTCCACGATCACCTCGGTGGTGGTGAGCGGCAGGTGCTTGCCGGTGCGGATGTAGAACGGCACGCCGGCCCAGCGCCAGGTGTCGATGTGCAGGCACAGCGCCACGAAGGTCTCCACGTTGGAGTCCGCCGCCACGCCGTCGACCTGGCGGTAGCCATCGAACTGGCCGCGCACCACCTGCCGCGGAACCAGCGGCCGCATCGCGCGGAACAGCCGCAGCTTTTCCGCGTTCAACGAGGCCGGATCGTGACCTACCGGCGCGTCCATCGCCAGCAGCGCGGTCACCTGCAGCAGATGGTTCTGCAGCACGTCGCGGATCGCGCCGACACCTTCGTAGAACGCGCCGCGGCCGTCCACGCCGAAGTCCTCGGCCATGGTGATCTGCACGCTGTCCACGTAGTGGCGGTTCCATACCGGCTCCAGCACGGTGTTGGCGAAGCGGAAGTACAGCAGGTTCTGCACCGGCTCCTTGCCCAGGTAATGGTCGATGCGGAAGATCGCCGATTCGGGGAACACCTCGTGCAGCGTACGGTTCAGCGCCTGCGCCGAGGCCAAGTCGCGGCCGAAGGGTTTTTCCACCACCACCCGTGCACCCTCGGCGCAGCCGGCCTGCTGCAGATGCTTCACCACGGTGGCGAACAGGCTGGGTGGAATTGCCAGGTAGTGCAGCGGCGCCTTCGCCGCGCCCAGCATCTGCTTGAGCCGGGTGAAGGTGGCCGGGTCGTTGTAGTCGCCGTCGATGTAGTCGAGCCGCGCGGCCAGCCGGGCGAACGCGGCCTCGTCCAGCGCGCCGCCCTGCGCCTGCGCCGCCTGCAGCAGGCTGTCGTGCGCGCGCTGACGCAGCTGCGCCAGATTCCAGCCGGAGTGCGCCATGCCGATGATCGGCAGGTCCAGCCCGTCGTTCACCATCATCGCCAGCAGCGCGGGAAAGATCTTCTTGTAGGCCAGGTCGCCGGTGGCGCCAAAAAACACCAGGGCATCCGATCGGGGTGTCGCCATTGCGGGGTTCTCCAGCAGCAGGTGTGGGTGCGGCGCCGCGCGGGCAGGCCGCCAGACGAAGGGTCATCGGTTCGGCAGAATGCACGGCGCGAGGTTAAGTCGATGGATAAGTCGATGCGCGCGCGCCATGCTGCTGCCAGCGCAGGAATCTGCGCGGGCGCCGCCGCCGCGACAATCGGCGGTCTTGGGCTGTCGACGCATCCGCAGTAGCATGAAATTGCGAAAGGGGTGCCTGATGAAGCGATGGCTGATCTGGCTGGCGATGTTCGCGCTGTGGAGTGCCCCACAGTGCCGGCCGGCGCATGCCGACGAGGCCGGTCTGCGGCCATCGGCGCTGCGCATCGCGGCGCTGCCGGCGGGCGTCGATCCGGCCGCCGGAACAGTCACCGCCGGCCGCCTTGATACCAGTTTCCAGCCGCTCCGGCAGGACGCGCTGCACTTCGCCAAGGACGAAGCGCGCTGGTACCGGCTGCGCCTGCAGGCGGACTGGCGCGAGCCCAGCGCGCCGCTGCTGGTGATCCGCAACGCGCGCTTCCAGCCGGTGACGCTGTATGCCCCGGGTGATTATCGGGCGCAGCGGCAGTACCACGCCCAGAGCGGCCGCGACGCGCGCTTTTCGCGACGCGCGCTGGTGTTCGAGCTGCCGCGCGATCTGACCGCTGCGCAGAGCGTCTATCTGCGCCTGCCCGGTGCTACCAGGAATGTGCCGTTCACCGCGCAGGTCTATCCCGAGCAGCCCTATCAGGTGGCCGACATCGGCTGGGTGCGTGTGATGGTGCTGTTCGAGGCGGTGCAGTTCACCATGCTGATGGTGGGCCTGACGCTGTGGCTGGCGCTGCGCGAAAAGTTGTACGGCT
This sequence comes from Pseudomonadota bacterium, assembly GCA_021798675.1. The sequence continues at coordinate 4,061 of JAJZGE010000218.1, forward strand.
ACTTCGTCGGCTACCTGCTGCCACAGTTCCTGTATCTGCTGGTATCCACCGGCGACCTGTACCTGCTGCCCGGCAGCCAGTGGCTGGAGCCGCTGGGCATCCGCCTGCTGTGGTTCGTGGCGGCGTTGAGCACACCGTTCGCGCTGTCGTTCATCATCGAGTTCTGCGAGCTGCGCCGCAGCGCGCCGCGGTTCGCACGTCTGCTGGCATGGCTGCGGCTGCCGTGGGCGGTGCTGACCGTGACCGCGCTGCTGCCGATGCGCCTGCACGCCGGCAACAGCCTGCAGCCCGACATAGGCAATGCGCTGTACCTGCTGTGCGCGCTGGCCGCGGTCAGCGCGGTGCTGCTGGCGTGGCGCCGCGGCGGCGTGGCGGCCGGGATCTTTCTGCTGGCGTGGATGCCGCAATCGATCTTCACCGCGCTGCGCGCGATGCAGGTGCTGCTGCAGTTTCCGTTGCCCGGCTGGCTGGAGTTCGGCCTGCCGGCGGCGCTGTCGCTGTCCAGTCTGGTGCTGACGCTGGGGCTGGGCCTGGCCACGCTGCAGGCCCGGCGCGAGCGCGACCGCGCGCGCGACGAGGCGCAACGCGACGTGCTGACCGGCCTGCTCAACCGCCGCGCGCTGATGGCGCGCATCGCCGAGGCGCTGACCGAAGCGCGCCAGACCCGCCAGACGCTGTCGCTGCTGTTCCTCGACCTCGATCACTTCAAGGCCGTCAACGACCGCTACGGCCACCTCGTCGGT
>JAJZGE010000219.1:0-3272 GCA_021798675.1 Pseudomonadota bacterium
GGAATTCGTCGCGGAACGCGCGCAGCGGATCGGCGGCATCGGCGGCTTGCGCCCAGTCGGCGCTGGCTTGGTAGTCGGAAGACATCGGCAATCCTGGGGAAGTTGGGCGAATGCCGCCTGCGGCGCATCCCGTCGCGGTTCGCCCCGCCGGCCGAAGGGGCAGGGAGGCGTGGTGCTCTACTTCAGTTGCGCGGCGATGGCTGCGCAGCCGCGGTCGAACGCGGCGGTCCATGCGGCGCCGGCCTGGCTCTGCTGGGGGCGCGCGCAGCGCAGCTGGACTGCGTAGCTGCCCTTGAACCAGTAGAGCTCGCGGTAGCTGAAGGCGACGCCGGATTCCTTTGCGGTGTAGCTGAGGTTGTTCGGGTCGGCGGTGGCGCCGGCCTTGTATCCCGTCAAAAGGTTCGCCTTGCTGGAGGCCTCGCTCTCGAAGGCGCGGAAATCGTTGATGCTGGTGACCTGCTTCACCGTCACGGTGACGCGCGCCAGCGCGGTCTGTCCGGTGGCGGAGGGATCGGGCACCTGGAATGCGCGCACCTCCGGGTCGCCGCTGGTTTCCATGATCTCGTTCCAGCCGTCCGGGGTGCTGAAGTGCACGTTGCCGCTGGCCATGCTGACCTCGGCGGCCGGGGCGGGCGTGGCAGCGAACAGGCCGGCGGCGAACACGATGGCGGCGACGGCGCTACGCGGAAAATCCATGCGAAATCCTCAGGCGGTGGTATCGGGTGCGAAGCGGTGCAAGGGCAGGCCCAGCCATTCCAGCGCGGTGCCGTGAAACAGGCGGGTGCGATCTGCATCGGCCAGGCCCAGGGCCTCGATGCTCTCGCCGGGCACCTGCTCGCCCAACGGGAAAGGATAGTCGGTGCCGAGCATCACCTGCTCGACGCCGGTCACATCCAGCAACCAGCGCAGCGCCCGGTCGTCGTGCACGCAGGAGTCGAAGTAGAAGCGCTTGAGGTATTCGCGCGGGTTGCGCGGGTTGTCGGTGGCCACCAGGTCCGGGCGCATCCGGAAGCCATGTTCGATGCGGCCGATCGTCCACGGGAAGCTGCCGCCGCCGTGCGCCAGCATCACGCGCAGCTTCGGGAGCCGCTCCAGTACGCCGCCGAAGGCGAGGCAGCACGCGGCACGCGCCTGCTCGGCCGGCATGCCCACCAGCCAGGGCAGCCAGTACTTCGGCATGCTGGCCATGCCCATCATGTCCCAGGGGTGCACCAGCACCGCGGCACCGAGGTCGGCGGCAGCCTCGAAGAACGGAAACAGCTCGGGCGCATCGAGGTTCCAGTCGTTGCAGTGCGAGCCGATCTGCACGCCCTGCAGGCCCAGCTCGTCGATGCAGCGCTCCAGCTCGCGCACGGCGAGGTCCGGCGCCTGCAGCGGCACGGTGCCGATGCCGGCGTAATGGCGCGGGAAGTCGCGACACATGCCGGCCATGTGGTCGTTGAGGTGGCGATGCAGTTCCAGGGCCTGGTAGCCCGGTGCCCAGTAGGAGAATAGTACCGGTACGGTGGAAATCACCTGCACGTCCACGCCGAAGCGGGCGTAGTCGTCGATGCGCTTCTGCGGGTCGAAAGCCGAGTCCCACACTTCGCGGAAGAACTTGCCGTCCTTGTAGATGCGGTGGCGGCCGTCGGTGTGGGTCATCACCGGGAAACGTTCGTCGCCGAACCTGGCGGCAAGGTTCGGCCAGTCGCGGGGCAGGATGTGCGCGTGGGTGTCGATCTTGAGCATCGGGGCAGTTTAGAGCCTGATCGTGATCCCCGCGTGGCTCGCGCTGCCTGCCAGAGGGTGGGCGATTGCCACGGGAACCATACGGCAGCGTCTGGTTCGGCTGGTCGGCCAGTCAGGCACCCTGAGCGCGCCTGGTGGTCTGGTAGCACGCGCAAACCCCGTTCGCGCTGGCCTATACTCCCGAGACTGTGAGGCGCGTCATGGATGGGCGCGGACAGGGGGAGGCGTCAATGGACGTGGAGTGCCGAACACGTTACCTACGCGCAAAGCCGATCGCCTTGGCCGCATTGGACCTGGTCGAGGCGGAGCGCGAGCATTACGTTGCCGAGCGTTGCGGTGGCGATGAGGCGTTGCGCAACGAAGTGGAATGGATGCTGGAGGCAGCCGAGGCGACCGTGGGCACCACCCTGCCGCGGCGGGCCGTGGCTCCGGATGTGGTCGGCACCACCATCAACGCGGCCGGAAGCAGCGGCTACCGCATCCTGCGCCAGCTGGGCGAGGGCGGCGGCGGCGTGGTGTATCTGGCCGAGCGTTCGCTGGGCGCGGGCACGCCGGACGAAACGCGCCAGCAGGTGGCGATCAAGTTCCTGCACACCCGGGCGGCGCCCGGCTGCGAGCCGCAGCGGCGTTTCGTGGAGGAGCGCCGCATCCTCGCCACGTTGAGCCATCCCAACATCGCGCACCTGATCGACGGCGGTACTACCCACGATGGCCGTTCGTTCCTCGCGCTGGAGTACGTGCAGGGCGAGCGCATCGACCGCTGGTGCGAACACAAGCAGCTGTCGTTGCGCGAGCGCGTGGGGTTGTTCCTCAAGGTGTGCGCGGCGGTGCATTACGCGCACCAGCGCCTGGTGATCCACCGCGACCTCAAGCCGGGCAACATCCTGGTCACCGACGAGGGCGAGCCCAAGCTGCTGGACTTCGGCATCGCCAGGCTGCTCGATCATGTGGGCGGCGTGGCCGCCACGCGGACGCGCACCGACATGCGCACGCTCACCCTGGCCTACGCCAGCCCCGAGCAGTTGCGCGGCCGGCCGCTGGGCACCGGCGCCGATGTGTGGTCGCTCGGCGTGGTGCTGTACCAGCTGGTGTGTGGCGCACGCCCGTTCGGCGATGATGACGAAGTGTCACCGGTGAGCCTGTCGCAGGCCATCGACACCGGCAAGTTGCTGCCGCCCAGCCGACGCCTGCGCCAATCCGGTGCCACACCGCTGCGGCGCGAGGTATCGGCGGACATCGATGCCATCGTGATGAAGGCATTGCGGCGCGACCCCTGCGAACGCTACGCCGGCGTGGATGCGCTGGCCGACGACTTGCGCCGCTTCCTGGCCGCGCGGCCGGTGCGTGCCCGGCACGGTGCGGCCTGGTACCGCGCGCGGCTGTACCTGCGCCGACATGCCTTCGCCGTTGGCGCGGCCGCGCTGGTGCTGGCGCTGCTGGCCACGTTCTCGATACAGCGCATGCAGCAGTTGCGGCGGCTGGAGCTGGAGCGCGACAAGACCGCCGCCATCGCAGGCTTCCTGCAAAACCTGTTCGAGAATGCC
>JAJZGE010000219.1:3282-4798 GCA_021798675.1 Pseudomonadota bacterium
CGGTGCGGCCACGCTGCTGGCACGCAAGGACATCGCCGCGCCGGTGCGGGTAAGCCTGCTGCTGTCGATGGGACGTGCCTACAACCAGCTGGGTCTGGGCGGGCAGGCGATACCGCTGCTGGAGGAGGCGCGCAAACTGCAGGGTTCCTACGACGCCAGCGTGCTGGAACGCGGGCAGGTGCTGGCTGCGCTGGGGCGCGCCTATTCCACGGTGATCAACCTGGCCGCGGCGGTACCGCTGGACCGCGCGGCGATCGCGCTGCTGGCGCAGGCGTCCGGCGACCACGCCGATGAGATACGGCGGGTGCGCATCAACCTGCTGTACAACGAGCTCGGCGGCTCGGACATGAGCGCCGCAACCATCGCCAGCCAGACTCGCCGGATCCTCGGTCGGCTTGCCACCAATCCGGCGCCGGATCGCGAACTGGGCTTGCAGGCTCGCGCCGTGCTGGCCATGGCGCAGGGTGCGATGGACCAATCGGCCGATGCGGTCGCCAGTGCGCAGGAAGCGCTGAATCAGGCGCAGCAGCTGTATGCGAAGGATGACCCGGCGCTGGTCTACTACCGCTTCGTGCTGGCGCTGGTATCGATGCGGCACGATCCGGCGGGCGCGTTGCAGTTGTACCGCCGCGCGATCGCCGATTACGACAGGCAGGTGGGCTCGGTCGGTCCCGGCATGTCGGGCATGCTCACCTATTTCGGCGTGGCGCTGGCCCAGGGTGGCGACCTGCCGGATGCGCGCAAGGCGCTGGAGCGTTCGGCCAGGCTGACCCGGGCCTTTGCGCAGGTATCCCCCGACTTCCAGCTGTACACGCTGACTGAGCTGGCCAGGGTGGACGTGGAGATGGGGCGTGCTGACGATGCCGCCGCCCTACTGCAACCGCAGCTGGCCCAGCTGGATCGCCGTGCAGGTACCGGTTTGCCCTGGGCCAGCGAGAACCGCAGCCGTGCTCTCGCGGTGCTTGGCGAGGCGGCGTTGGCGCGCGGCGGCGCGAGGGCCGCCACGCGGTATTTCGGCGCGGCGCTGACCCAGATGGGCTCAAAGGGACCGCAGGCAATGCCCGGTGACTGGGCGCGTGCGCAGGCCGGCTTGGGCGAGGCGGCGTTGCTCGAACACCACCTTGGGCAGGCGGCGCAGTGGCTGGCGCAACTGACTGATTTCAACCGTGCGCGCAGGGCGTCGCCGACCGATCCTGGCGTGGCCAGCGCCACCCTGCTGGATGCGCGCCTGCGCCAGGCGCGATTGGGCGCGACGGCAGTGGCTGATCTGGCGGGCGCGGCGCACGGTGCGCCGCAGCCGGACGATGGTTGTCGCCACGGAACGTCGGTAGTCGATTCGACGCCGTTGCCGTGTCAGGATGCGCCGGCTGAGGCTGCCGGGCAGGTGGCTGGCAAACCGGGAGCGAAGCATTGAACGACACGGTGGAGGTGACCCGCCTGCTGCACGACGCGCAGGCCGGCGACCCCGATGCGCTGAACGAGGCCCTGCGCCAGATGTACGACGCGCTGCGCGGGA
>JAJZGE010000220.1 GCA_021798675.1 Pseudomonadota bacterium
CGAACACGAGGAATTCCGGCAGGGGGCTCATCGGTGCTCGCAGCAGGTCGTCTGCGGCATGTCAGCACGCGCTCCGGCATGCCGGAAATGAGCCGCCCGCATATGCACATGCCCACAAGTGTTTTCTGGCGTGGCGCCGCGCTGCCTAGCATGGTCGACAGACGTCTGGACGTCCAAAAGGAAAATGACGTGAGCGCTGCCCCCCGACCGATACTGCCGACGCCGGCGCTGGCCTCCGAACGCCTGGCATTGCTTAGCCGGCTGACCGATGGCCTGCCTCCGGCCGACCTGTACTGGATCTCGGCGTGGACGGCTGCGTTGGCGGCGCAGGCCACGCGCGTCGTCTTGCCCGCTTCGGCGTCGACCGAAGCCGTCAACGCGGCTACGGGCGAGCGCCTCACCGTGCTCTACGGTAGCCAGACCGGCAACTCGCGCCGCGTGGCCGAACGGCTGGCCGAGCGGGCCATGGCGGCGGGTCTCGACGTTCGGCTACTGCGCACCGGCGTCTATCCGCTGCGCGAACTGGTCCAGGAGCGGCACCTCGCGCTGGTGATCAGTAGCCAGGGTGACGGTGACCCGCCGGACGACGCCATCGGCTTTGTCGAATTCCTCACCGGCAAGCGCGCACCCAGGTTGCCGCAACTCAAGTTCTCGGTGATGGGGCTGGGTGACTCCAGCTACCCGAAGTACTGCGCGGTGAGTCGCCGGCTGGATGCGCGTTTCGCCGAGCTGGGCGCACAGCGCTTCGCCGCGCTGGGCGAAGCCGACGTGGATTTCGAGGCGCCCTGCACAAGCTGGAGCGACGGTGTGCTGGAAAAGGTACGCGAGACGCTGGGCGCGTCTCCGGCGCCCGCGACGAACCTGCGCGCGGTGGCCCTGCATGCCGTGGGCAGCGTGCTGCACAGCCGCGAGAAACCCTTTGCGGCGGAGGTGCTGGACAACCAGCGCATCGTGTCGCGCGACAGCACCCGCGAAGTGCGTCACCTCGAGCTTTCGCTGCAGGGCTCGGGCCTGCGCTACGAACCCGGCGACGCACTGGGTGTGTGGCCGCGCAATCCGCCCGCGCTGGTGGACGATTACCTGCGCCTGCTGCGCCTGGACGGCGAACAGGAGGTGGCGCACGACGGTCGCCGCCTGCCGCTGTCGCGCTGGCTTGCGCAGGAGCGCGAGCTGACCCGGCTCAGCCGTCCGCTGCTGGCCGCGCACGCCGCCGCCAGTGGCGACGCGGAACTGGCGCGTGTGCTGGAGCCGGAGCAACGCGAGGCGCTGGCCCGCCTGCTCGACACGCATCAGCCGATCGACCTGCTGCGCCGCCACCCGGTGGACTGGAACGCGGAGCAACTGGTGGCCGCGCTGCGTCCGCTCACGCCGCGGCTGTATTCCATTGCCTCCAGCCCGAAGGCAGTGGGCGAGGACGAGGTGCACCTCACCGTCGCGGTGGTGGGCTATCACGCCCATGGCAGCGGGCATCTCGGTGCGGCTTCGTCCTTCCTCGCTGCGGCGGGCGACGACGTGCGGGTGCCGGTGTTCGTGGAACCCAACGAACGCTTCCGCCTGCCGGCGGATCACGGGCGCGACATCGTGATGATCGGCCCCGGCACCGGCGTGGCGCCATTCCGCGCCTTCGTGCAGGAGCGCCAGTCCGTGGGCGCCACGGGGCGCAACTGGCTGTTCTTCGGCAATCGCCATTTCGCGCAGGACTTCCTCTACCAGACCGAGTGGCAGCAGGCGCTGAAGGATGGCGCGCTGCATCGTCTCGACCTCGCGTTTTCGCGTGATCTTGCCGCTTCCAGTGGCCCGCACACGGATGTGCGGGATTTTGCGCGGGACTCGCACAAGGTCTACGTGCAGCACCGGATCAGGGAACACGGCCGCGAGCTGTACGCGTGGCTGCGCGATGGCGCCCACCTCTACGTCTGCGGCGACGCCACGCACATGGCCAAGGACGTGCACGAGGCGCTGGTGGACGTGGCCGTCGCCCACGGCGGGCTCTCTGCCGAGGACGCCCGCGCCTGGCTGGCCGAATTGCTGCAGGAAGGGCGCTACGCAAGAGACGTGTACTAGTGCGTTCGTCCGCGAACGCGTGAATCAAAAAGCGGCCATCCATGGCCGCACTTTCAAAAGAAGCTAGCTATCCCATGCCCTCGCATCTCGAAGATATCAAGACCGTCAGTCGCTTCCTGCGCGGCACCATCGCCGAAGGGCTGGCCGATCCGGTTACCGGCGCGATCAGCGAGGACGACAACAAGCTGCTGAAATTCCACGGCAGCTACCAGCAGGACGATCGCGACCTGCGCGACGAGCGCCGCCGGCAGAAGCTGGAGCCGGCGTACGCCTTCATGGTGCGCGCACGCCTCGCCGGCGGAGTGATGACGACTGCGCAGTGGCTGGCCTTCGACCGCATCGCCAGCGACTACGCCTCCAGTGGCCTGCGTATCACCACGCGGCAGACCTTCCAGTGGCACGGCATCATCAAGCGTGACCTGAAGCCGACCATCGCCGCGATCGACGCCGCGCTGGCCAGCACCATCGCCGCCTGCGGCGACGTCAACCGCAACGTGGTGTGCAACGCCAATCCCGTGGAGTCGCGCGCCCACGCGGCCGCCTACGCGTGGGCGGCCAAGCTGTCCGAGCATCTGCTGCCGAAGACGCGCGCGTATCACGAGATCTGGCTGGACGGCGAAAAGCTGGTGGGCGAGGCTGCCGAGGCGGAGCGCGAGCCGCTGTACGGACCGACCTACCTGCCACGCAAGTTCAAGATCGGGCTGGCGATCCCGCCGCTCAACGACGTCGATGTGTTCGCGCAGGACCTCGGCCTCGTCGCCATCGTCGACGATGGCGAGCTGCGCGGCTTCAACGTGGCCATCGGCGGCGGCATGGGTGCCACCCATGGCGACCCGAGCACCTATCCGCGCCTCGCCAGCGTGATCGGCTTCGTTGCGCCCGATCGTTTGTTGGCACTGGCCGAGGCGATCATCGCCGTACAGCGCGACTGGGGCGACCGCGAGGAACGCAAGCACGCGCGTTTCAAGTACACCATCGACAAGCGCGGCCTCGCCGCGGTGAAGGCCGAGATCGAAAAGCGCGCAGGCTTCGCGCTGGAGGCGGAGCGGCCGTTCCGCTTCGAGCACAACGGCGACCGTTATGGCTGGGTGGAAGGCCACGAGGGCCGTTGGCACCTGACGCTGCAGGTGGAGTCCGGTCGGCTGGTCGATGGCGGGCAGGTGCGCTGGCTCACCGGCATGCGCGAGATCGCGCGCGTGCACACCGGCGACATCCGGCTCACCTGCAACCAGAACCTCATCATCGCCAACGTGGCCGCCGCGGATCGCGCGCGCATCGACGCCATCGTCGCCGCGCACGGCATGGACGGCTACCGCCGCCACAGCGGCATCCGCCAGCACGCTGTCGCCTGTGTTGCATTGCCCACCTGCGGCCTGGCGATGGCCGAGAGCGAGCGCTACCTGCCACAGCTGCTGCCAAAACTGGAGGCCTCGCTGGATCGCCACGGCCTGTTGTCCGCGCCCATCCTGCTGCGCCTGTCGGGTTGCCCGAACGGCTGCTCGCGGCCGTATCTCGGCGAGATCGCGCTGGTGGGGCGCGCCCCTGGCCGCTACGACCTGCGCCTGGCTGCGGACTTCAGCGGCCAGCGTCTGAACCAGGTCTACCGCGAGAACGTGGACGAGGCGGCCCTGCTCGATGCACTGGATGGCTTGTTCGCCCGCTATGCCGCCGAGCGCGAGCCATCCGAGCACTTCGGCGACTTCCTGTTGCGCGGCGGCGTGCTGAAGCACCGGAAGATCGCCGCGGAGGTGGTGGCATGAACGCGCCCGGACTTCCCGCCGACGGCGACGACATCGAGGCGTTGCTCGCGCTCAACCACTGGCTGGCCCGCCAGGACGCCGAGGCGCGCGTGCGCTGGATGCTGCAACACGTGCCGGGGCCGCACGCCCTGTCGTCCAGCTTCGGTGCGCAGGCGGCGGTGTCGCTGCACCTGCTAAGCAGCCAGCGGCCGGACATTCCGGTGATGCTGATCGACACCGGCTATCTGTTCCCGGAGACCTACCAGTTCGTCGACGCCCTGACTGAGCGGCTGTCGCTCAACCTCAAGGTCTATCGCCCGCTGATCGGCCGTGCCTGGGCCGAGGCGCGCTACGGCAAGCAATGGGAGCAGGGCATCGAGGGGTTGGACCGCTACAACCGCATCCGCAAGATCGAGCCGATGCAGCGCGCGCTGGCCGAGCTGGGTGTGCGGGGTTGGTTCGCCGGCCTGCGCCGCGACCAGTCGCGCAGCCGTCGCGCCATCGACTTCGTGGAGTGGCGGCAGGGCCGCTGGAAGCTGCATCCCATCGCCGACTGGAGCGACCGCGACGTAGGTCGCTACCTGCAGAGGCACGGTCTTCCCTACCACCCGCTATGGGAGCAGGGCTATGTCTCCATCGGCGACATCCACACCACGCAGCGCTGGCAGCCGGGCATGGAGGCCGAGGAAACCCGCTTCTTCGGACTCAAGCGCGAATGCGGGCTGCACGAGACGCCGTGATCGGCGTGACCGCCAGGCGCTCGCGCCAGTGCGGCACGCGCGGCGGCTTCTCCGGCGAGATGCCCAGCGTGAGCTGGCGGCGTACGTCGTTGCGGTCGAGGTGCGGCGCGAACTGCGCGATCCATTCCAGCGTGTAATCGCGCAGCACGCTGTCCTTGCGCAGCACGATCCAGGTGGTGCACAGCGGCAGCAGCGCATCGGCCTCGATCACGCGCAGGTCGGTGTCCTCGC
>JAJZGE010000221.1 GCA_021798675.1 Pseudomonadota bacterium
GATCCGACGCCCTGCCGGGGAGCGCGTTGATGTCGCTCGCGCTTACCCCCGAAATGATCCTGGTACTCGGGCTGGTGGGCTTCACCATGCTGATGCTGGTGCTGGAGTGGATCCGCGCCGACATGGTGGCCTTGCTGGTGGTGGTGGTGATCGGCCTCACCGGCGTGATCCCCTCGGAGAAGGTGTTCAACGGCTTCGCCGGCAACGCGGTGATCGCGATCATCGCGATCATGATCATGGGCGAAGGGCTGGACCGCGCCGGCGTGCTCAACCTCACCGCGCACATGGTGATGAAGATGGCCAAGGGCATGGAGTCGCGCCTTGGCGTGGTCATCAACCTGATGGCCAGCCTGTTCAGCGCGGTGATCCCCAGCCAGGCGCTGGCCGCGCTGATGATCCCGGTATCCAGCCGCCTGTCCGCGCGCACCGGCGTGCCGATCTCGCGGCTGCTGCTGCCGATGGCGTTCTGCATCCTCACCGCCACCAACACCACGCTGATCGCCAACTCGCCGCTGATCGTGCTGAACGACCTGATCGCCAGCGCGAACGCGAACCTGCTGCCCGGCGCGCACACCATCCCGAAGTTCGGCCTGTTCAGCGTGACGCCGGCGGGCCTCGCGCTGGCCGCGGTCGGCATCGGCTACTTCTACTTCTTCGGCAGCAAGCTGCTGCCGGGCCACGAGGACGAGCGCCTCAAGGTCACCCCCGGTCGCACCGAGAGCTACTTCGCCGACACCTACGGCATCGCCGGCGAGACTTCCGAGCTCACCGTCACCGCGGAGAGCCCTCTGGTCGGCATGAGCATCGGCGAGGCAGAGCAGCTGCACGACGCGCCACTGATCCTCGCGATCCGCAGCGGCAACGAGTCGCGCATGGCGCCGCCGGCCGACCACGTGATCTGGGTGGGCTCCGTGCTCGGCGTGCTGGGGCCGCGCGAGCAGCTCAACCAGTTCGCCAACAACCAGTTGTGCAAGCTGTCCACGCGCATGCGCCAGCTGGGCGAACTGTTCAACCCCACGCGCGCGGGCATCTCCGAGGTGGTGATCCCGCCAGTGTCGCGCTTCATCAAGCACACCGTGGGCGACCTGCGGCTGCGCAAGCGCTTCGGCATCTCGGTGCTGGCGGTGAACCGCGGCGACCAGGTGCTGCGCGACGACGTGCGCTCGATCACGCTGCGCGCCGGCGACACCGTGGTGGTGCACAGCACCTGGCGCGACCTCTCGCTGGCAGCGGAGGACCGCGACCTCGTGGTGGTCACCGACATCCCGAAGGAGGAGCAGCGCCCCGGCAAGATCTGGCAGGCGGTGGGCTTCTTCGTGCTGGCCAAGTGCCTGGCACTGTTCACCAACCTCGACCTGTCGGTGGCAATGATGACCGGCGCCATCGGCATGCTGCTGTCGGGCGTGCTGAGCATGGACGAGGCGTACAAGGCGATCAACTGGAAGACCATCTTCGTCACCGCCTGCCTGATCCCGCTGGGCTGGTCGATGGACGCCACCGGCACCGCCGCGTGGGTGGCGCAATACGTGCTGCACTACCTCGGCCACGCCTCGCCCTGGGTGCTGCAGAGCACGCTGGCGGTGCTCACCCTGCTGTTCTCGCAGGTGATGTCCAACGTGGGCGCCACGGTGATGATGGTGCCGATCGCGATCTCGGTGGCGGTCGCCACCGGCGGCAATCCCTCCGCCTACGCGATGATCGTGGCGGTGTCCTCGTCCAACACCTTCCTGCTCAGCTCCGGGCATCCCGCGCTGATGATGGTCACCGGCCCCGGCGGCTACAAGGGCAAGGACTTCCTGCGCGTAGGCGCGCCACTGACCCTGGTGATGCTGGTGGTCACCCTGGTCTCGATCAACCTGCTGTTCCGCTGACTACAGACGGCCGTCCGCCACGCCGCGCGGCAGCACGCCCTTGATGTCGTAGACCACACCGCGCGCGTTCGCCAGCGCGCGCACCGCGCCGGCCTCCCGCTCGCGGAACTGGCGATGCGCCACCGCCAGCACCACGGCGTCGTAGAGGCCGGCGTCCGGCCACTGCGGCAGCAGGTCGAGGCCGTATTCCGCCCTGGTCTCCTCCGCGTCGGCCCACGGGTCGTGCACGTCCACCCGCGCGCCCAGCGAGGCGAACTCGCGGACCAGGTCCACCACGCGGGTATTGCGCAGGTCGGGGCAGTTTTCCTTGAAGGTGAGGCCCAGCACCAGCACGCGGCTGCCGCGTATCGTCTGGCCCTTCGAGATCATCAACCGCACCACCTCGGCGGCGACCTGCTGCCCCATCGCGTCGTTGATGCGCCGGCAGGCGAGCAGGATGTCCGGGTAGTAGCCGGTCGATTGCGCCTTCTGGATCAGGTAGTACGGATCCACGCCGATGCAATGGCCGCCGACCAGGCCGGGCTGGAACGGCAGGAAGTTCCACTTGGTGCCGGCCGCGGCCAGCACGTCCTGCGTGTCGATGCCGAGCCGGTGGAAGATCAGCGCGAACTCGTTGATCAGCGCGATGTTGGCGTCGCGCTGCGTGTTCTCGATCACCTTGGCCGCCTCGGCCACCTTCAGGCTGGGCGCCAGGTGCGTGCCGGCGCGGATGATGCGCCGGTACAGCGCATCGACGAATACCGCCGTCTCCGGCGTGGAGCCGGAGGTGATCTTGGGGATGTCAGGCAGCCGGCGCTGCGCATCGCCGGGATTGATGCGCTCGGGGCTGTAACCCACGGTGAAGTCCGCATTGAAGCGCAGGCCCGAGGCGCGCTCCAGCTCCGGCACGCAGATTTCCTCGGTGGCGCCGGGGTACACGGTGGATTCGTAGATCACCACGTCGCCGCGCTGGAGCACGCTGCCAATCGCCGCGCTGGCGCGCACCAGCGGCGTGAAGTCCGGGCGCTTGTGCGCGTCCACTGGCGTGGGCACGGTAACGATGTAGACGTTGCATCCGCGCAGCGCGTCGAGGTCGGTGGCGTAGCGCAGGCGCGAGGCGGCCGCGAGTTCGGCGGACGAGGCTTCGCCAGTGCGGTCCGTCCCGGCGCGCAGCTGCGCCACGCGCGCGGCATCGATGTCGAAGCCCACCGTATCGAACTGCTTGCCGAACTCCAGCGCCAGCGGCAAACCGACGTAGCCGAGTCCGACGACGGCGAGCCTGGCCTGTTCGATGTCTGTCATGCGGATTTCCGTCGCAATGGAGGGTCGACAGCGTAGCGGATCAGCCGGCCGCGTCCCGTGCCCGCAGCCAAATCTCGTCGCCGCGCAGCTCCACCGGCAGCGCATGCAGGTGTTCGCCGCGGCAGGGGCCGGCCACGCACACGCCGTCGTTGCGGTCGAAGCTGGCGCCATGCACGGCGCAGATCAGCAGCTCGCCCTTGAGCAGGAACATGCCCGGCGCGTAGTCCAGCCGGCGGCCGGCATGCGGGCAGATATTGAGCCAGGCGCGCACCTGGTCGCCGCGCCGCGCGACGATCACGCTCTCGCCGCCGGCGGCGGCCACGTCCTCGATCGCGCTGGCGCCGCCGTCGGGGATCGCGTCGAGCCGGCACAACAAAGAGGTAGGGGAAACGGTGTCCATCGGCACTTGTCCTGCAGGCCGGATGGCCTCATCGTTGCACGCGTAAGTCCTTGATTTTAGCACACGGATTTTTAACACATGAACTTCCATCTGCCCCCGCCCCGCCGTTCCCGCCACCCGCTGGCGCGCGCCTTGTCCCTGCTGGTCGGCGTGGCCGTGGTGGGCGTGCTGCTGGTGTTCGGCCTGGCGCTGGCCGGCGTGCTGCTGCTCGGCGGCGGCGTGTGGCTGGCGTGGCGCCAGTGGAAGCAGGCGCATTCGTCGCTGGCCGCGACCGTTCGCGCGAACAAGCCGGCACCGGAAGTGCTCGAAGGCGAATTCGTGGTGATCCGCCAGGGGCCGGTCGCGCGCTGAGCAGGGCCCGGCCCGCGGGCGCTGGCGCGGGCACTGGTGTGCAAGATCCGGATGGCGCGCGCCATCACGTCGGCACATCATGGCGGCATGCCGCAGCGGACGACGCCATGAACGCCCAGCCTTCCTCCATCGACGACACCCTCGAACGCGTGCGCGTGCACATCGAGTGCGCCGACGAGGCACCTACGCTGGACGCGCTCGCACGCCTCGCGCAACTGAGCGCCGGCCACCTGCAACGCGCGTTCCGCCGCCGCTATGGCGTGAGCCCGGCCGAGTACCACCGCGCCCGCCGCTTCGGCCAGCTCAAGGCCGCGCTGCGCGAGGGCGCGGCGGTCAGCGAGGCGGTGTACGAGGCGGGCTTCGGTTCCGGCAGCCGCGTGTACGAACACAGCGACCGTCTGCTCGGCATGACACCGGCCAGCTACCGCGCCGGCGGTGCGGGTGCCAGCATCCGCTACACGACGACGACCACGCCGCTGGGCCAGTTGCTGGTCGCGGCTACCGCGCGCGGCATCTGCGCCGTGACCCTGGGCAAGGACGACGCCGAACTCGCGACGCGGCTCGCCGCCGAATTCCCGCAGGCCGTGCGCGAGCGCGTGGACGCGGGCCGCGAGGAGTGGCTGGACGCGGTGATCGCACGCGTCGCCAGCGAGCTCGGCTGGAGCAACGCCGACGCGCCTGCGCTGCCGCCGCTCGACGTGGCCGCCACCGCGTTCCAGTGGCGGGTGTGGAATGCGTTGACGAAAATCCCCGCCGGCGAGACGCGCAGCTATGGCGAACTGGCCGCCGCGATCGGCTCGCCGAAGGCCGCGCGCGCGGTGGGCAACGCCTGCGGCAACAACCGCCTTGCACTGATCGTG
>JAJZGE010000222.1 GCA_021798675.1 Pseudomonadota bacterium
GGCCTCGCTGGACTGGCTGCTCGGCAAGCTGCCGCTGGCGCCGATCACGCGGCAGGTGATCGATGCGGCGGAGTTGGGCGCCGAGCGCGCCGATCATTTCGGCTGGATGAAAACGCCGCGGCCGATCGCCGCACGCATCGCCGACTGGATCGATGCGCAGTCGCCGGTGGCTTGATACCTTGCCATGCCGCCTGCATGTGGGTGGGCTGATCCCCCTCCGGAATGACCCATGCATTTGTTTGAACCGTTGGCGCAGCGCAGCCTGACCTTGCGCAATCGTCTGGTGGTGGCGCCGATGTGCCAGTACTCGGCCACCGATGGCGTGCCCGATCACTGGCACATGGTGAATCTTGGCAGTCGCGCGGTGGGCGGTGCGGCGCTGGTAATCGCCGAGGCCACCGCAGTGTCGGCGCAGGGGCGCATCTCGCTGGGCGACACCGGTATCTGGAACGACACCCAGCGCGAGGCGTGGCGCCCGATCGCGCATTTCATCGCTGCGCAGGGTGCCATCGCCGGCATCCAGCTGGCGCATGCGGGGCGCAAGTCCAGCGCGCAGCGGCCGTGGGAAGGGCGTGATGCGCTGCCGGTCGGGCAGGGCGACTGGCTGACCGTGGCGCCGTCAGCGCTGCCGTTCGACACCGGCTGGCACACGCCGCAGGCGCTCGACCAGGCCGGCATCGCGGCGGTGGTGGCGGATTTCCGCGCCGCGGCGCAGCGCGCGCTGGCGGCCGGCTTCCAGCTGATCGAGCTGCACGCGGCGCACGGCTACCTGCTGCACCAGTTCCTGTCACCGCTGAGCAACCATCGCGATGACGCGTACGGCGGCAGCTTCGAGAACCGCACCCGGATCGTGCGCGAGGTGATCGCGGCGGTGCGCGAGGTATGGCCGGCCGAGCTGCCGCTGTGGCTGCGCATCTCCGCGACCGACTGGGCGCCGGGCGACGCGGGCTGGAACATCGACCAGAGCGTGCAGCTGGCGCAGCAGGTCAAGCCGCTGGGCGTGGACCTGATCGACGTGTCCAGCGGCGGCCTGATCCCGCACGTATCGATTCCGCTGGCGCCCGGCTACCAGGTGCCGTTCGCCGCGCGCATCCGGGGCGAGGCCGGCATCGCCACCGGCGCGGTGGGGCTGATCACCACACCGGAACAGGCCGCGGCGATCATCGACGCCGGTGACGCCGACGTGGTGCTGATCGCCCGCGAGAGCCTGCGTGATCCGTATTTCCCGCGCCGTGCGGCGCAGGCGCTGGGTGCGGAGATCACCGCGCCGGTGCAATATCAGCGCGCCTGGTAACGCGAAGAAGCACGCGATGAATGCCGCTCCGATGCTGATCGAAGGCCGCCTGCACGATCTTGGCGACGGTCTGCGCGTGCGCCGGCTGCTGCCGCAGCTGCAGGCGCGACGGGTGGGGCCGTTCGTGTTCTTCGACCACATCGGTCCGGCGTTGTTCGCGCCCGGCACTGGCATGGACGTGCGGCCGCATCCGCATATCGGGCTGGCCACTGTGACCTGGCTGTTCGAGGGCGCGATCCGACATCGCGACAGCCTCGGCAGCTGCGCCGACATCCATCCCGGCGAGCTGAACTGGATGACTGCCGGACGCGGCATCGTGCACTCCGAGCGCACGCCGCCGCAGCCGCGCCGGGACGGACAGACCCTGCACGGCGTGCAGATCTGGGTGGCGCTGCCGCAGGCCGACGCCGAGATCGCGCCGGCGTTTCATCATCACGAGCGCGCCATGCTGCCGCGGATCAGCCGGCCGGGCGTCGAGGCGGTGCTGATCGCCGGCGATGCCTGGGGCGTGCGTGCGCCGGTGCTGGTGTTTGCGCCGATGTTCCTGCTGGAGGTGCAGCTGGCCGCCGGGGCCGAACTGGCGCTGCCTCCGCACCATCACGAGCGCGGCGTGTTTGTGGTCGACGGGGCGGTGAGCTGGGGCAATCTGGGGGTGGCTGCCACGCAGATGGCCGTGCAGGCCGGGTCGTCGGCGCCGCCACTGCGCGCACGTGCGGCGAGCCGGCTGATGCTGTTTGGCGGTGCGCCGCTGGATGGCGAGCGGCACCTGTGGTGGAACTTCGTGGCCAGCAGCAGCGAGCGGATCGAGCAGGCCAAGGCGGATTGGCTGACGCAGCGCTTCCCGAAAGTGCCGGGCGACGAGGACGAGTTCATCCCGCTGCCGGCGTGAGCCCGGCGCTGGACGCTGGCCACCTGCGTGCGGCACGATGAGGTGTGTCGGTCCATCCGTCGCGGAGCAATTCATGTCCGGCTTCAGCAGCTTTGCCGAGTTCTATCCGTACTACCTGCGCGAGCACGGCAACCGCGTCTGTCGCCGGCTGCACTTCATCGGCAGCAGCCTGGTGCTGGCGGTGATCGCGCTTGCGCTGCTGAGCGGCCAGCTGCGCTGGCTGTGGCTGATGCCGCTGGCCGGCTACGGCTGCGCCTGGATCGGCCACTACGCGTTCGAGAAGAACCGCCCGGCCACCTTCAAGCATCCGTTCTACAGCCTGCTGGGCGACTGGGTGATGTATGGCCAGATGCTGCGCGGCAAGCTCAGCTTCTGAGCGAAGTCGCCTCAGCGGTATTTCTGATGGCAGCTCTTGCAGGCCTGCCCGATCGGCTCGATCGCGGCAGCCAGCGCGGCGCAGTCGACCGGGGCGCTGTGCGTGGCCTGCTGCACGCGCGTCTGCAGCAGCTGTGCGGCGTCGCTGAAGGCGCGATCCGGAATCCCGAATACCGGCACGATGTCGAGCGCGGTGGACTGCAGCCGCTGCAGATGGAGTTGGCTGCTGGCGGCTGCGCACTGGCGGGTCTTCAGCGCGTGCTTCAGTTCGCCGAAGTGGTAGTTCATCGTCGCCATCACGGCCTTCGGCATCGGGTTGCGCGCACTCAGCGCACTCATCACGTTGGCCGTGGCGATCACGCCGACCGCCAGTCCCAGCAGCATCAGCAGCACAGCGCGCATCGGCGGTTTTCCACAGGCAGTCCAGAAGGGCGCGAGGATAACCCGCACTGCCGCCATGCGGCCACGATAAAATCACCGCCAGATCATCAGCGAGGCTGTTCCGTGATTCCAGTCAACCTGCGCGTACGCCGACTCCGCGGCATCCCGGCATGAGCGCGGCGAATGCCGCAGCCGAACGCTTCCAGGGCGTCGAGCGTCTGTACGGCACGGGCAGCCTGGAGCGTTTGGGGCGCGCGCACGTCGCGGTGATCGGCGTCGGCGGCGTCGGCTCGTGGGCGGCCGAGGCGCTGGCGCGCAGCGGCGTGGGCCGGCTCACGCTGATCGACGCAGACGAAATCTGCGTGTCCAACACCAATCGCCAGCTGCATGCGCTGGACGGTGAGTTCGGCAAACCCAAGGTGGGCGTGATCGCGGCACGGGCGCGAGCGATCAACCCGACGATCCGGCTGGAGGCGATCGAGCGCTTCCTCACCCCGTCCACGCTCGACGAGCTGCTGGATCGCGGTTACGACGTGGTGCTGGACGCCTGCGACGCGTTTCGCGTCAAGCTCGAGATGATCGCCTGGTGCCGTCGGCGCAAGCTGCCGATCGTCAGCGTGGGTTCCGCAGGAGGGCGCACCGATGCCACCCAGATCCGCGTGCGCGACCTTTCGCGCACCGAGCACGACGCGATGTTCAGCCTGATCCGCAAGAAGCTCCGCGCCGATTTCAACTTCCCGCGCAACCCCGGACGCTACTTCGGCGTGGCGGCGGTCTATTCGCTGCAGAACGTGCAGTACCCGCAGCCGGACGGCACGGTCTGCGGCAACCGCCCGCCCGGCGGCGACGCGCTGAATCTCGCCTGCGGCGGTGGCCTCGGCGCCGCCACCCACGTCACCGGCGCGTTCGCCTTCGCGGCGGTGGGCAAGGTGCTGGAGAAATTGCTGGAACGACGTTGATAAACGACATCGCGCGTCGATCCGGAAGTCGCCGCCTCAACCTGTGCTGCGAAGCGGGATGTGGGCACCGTCAGCACAGCGACGGTGCCCGGGGCATCGTGATCAGCTGCGTCCGTTTCCTGCCTGTCTCACAGATGGGGTGGCGTGCCGCCGTCAGATTTTTCGGCCGCCGGTTCAGACTGGGCCTTCCTGACCGGAGTCAGTGGCCCGATCGATGTGGTGCCGACAGGCTGGTAGTCGAATTTCGGATCGTACGGATTGTCGCTCTGGCGGAACTGCTGATAGGCCACGGTGCCATCGATGTCATGGCCGCCGGTCATTTCGAAGCCTGACGTATCCATGCGGTTGAGGACGGCACCGAGCGTGCTGGCAGACGCCCCATTGGAGGGTGCGCCGCCATTCGAGCCAACACGAAGCGGGCCTGACGTGCCTCCTACCCGTGATCCGGTCATGTGCGAACGCACGTAGGCCCAGCGGACCTTGGCTCGATGCAGGGCGACTTCATCGCCGTAGGTCGGCTTGAGCTGCTTCCACAAGGTGTTCACCCTGGCGAACTCGGCATTGCTCAGTGGCGTCACCATGAGGTCGCGAGCCTGAACGTACTGGGGAGTGTTCCGTTCCGCAGCCAGCACCATCCACGCGGCGCCAAGCGGTCGGTTGACCGGTATGCCCTGGCCTCGGTAATACATCACTCCAAGGTTGTATTCGGCTGGCTTGTAGGCCCACGAGGCGGCGACCTGGTACATGTCGATCGCGAATTGATACTGCTTTTTCTCGAACGCGCGCGCGGCCAGCTTGAAATAGTAGACGCCCGGTCGGGCATCGGCTTCGGGGGTGGTGAAATCCTCA
>JAJZGE010000223.1 GCA_021798675.1 Pseudomonadota bacterium
TCTGCGCCTGGATGTCGGCCGCCTCGGCGCGCGCGCGCGCGGTGGCCGCCGGCACCAGCTGCTGCATGAAGTGGATCGCCGTGGCCGGCGTCTTGGCCATCTGGTCCTCCAGCTTCCACGCCGCGTAGTTGGGGAAGCCGATCAGCTTGGCCTGTTCGGCGCGCAGCTGCGCCAGTCGCTCGATGGTCTGGCGGGTGTCGTTGGCGTCGCCGTGCTCGGCGCGGTTCCACGAGGCCTCGTACAGCGCCTTGCGGGTGGCGCGGTCGGTCAGCTCCTGCAGCTCCGGCTGCTGGGTGGTGTTCTGCAGCGTCAGCACCCACTTGCCGGCCAGCCCGCGATCCTTGGCCGCCCGGGCGGCGGCGGCGATTTCGGCGTCGGACAGGCCGGCCAGCTGGGCCTTGTCATCCACCACCAGCGCGGCCTTCTTGGTCGCCGCCAGCAGCTTGTTGGTGAACAGCGTGCCCAGGGTGGACTCCTCCTTGTTCAGCGTTTTCAGCCTGGCCTTGTCGGCGGCGGAAAGCTCGGCGCCGTGATGCACAAACTTCTTGTAGACCACCTCGACCAGCCGCTGCGATTCCGGATCGAGCTTGAGCGTGCCGCGCTCGTCGTAGACCTGCTTCACGCGCTGGAACAGCTTGTCGTTGAGGTACATCGCATCGCTCAGCGCGGCCAGCCGCGGCGCCTCGATCTGCTGCACCTTCTGCAGCGCGTCGTCGGTGTTGGCGCCGGCGACCGCACCGAACACCAGCAGCACGCGGTTGAGCATGACGCCGGACTTCTCCATCGCCACATAGGTGTTCTCGAAGGTGGCCGGCTGCGGGTTGTTGGCGATCTTCTCGATTTCCGCCCGCTGCCGCCTGATCCCCTCGTCGATCGCCGGCTGGTAGTCGCTGTCCTTGATCCTGTCGAACGGCGGCGCCTGGAACGGCAGCGTGCTGGGGCTGAAAAACGGGTTGGCCGCCGCCGTCGCGGACGTCGCGGCAATGGCGGAGCCGGTGCCGCCGAGGGCGATGGCGGCGGCGGTGGCGAGCACGAGCATGCGAACAGGAGGCATCGGATTTTCCCTGGTGGTGCGCCCGCGATGCGGATGCGCGGAGATACTGATCATTGACTTTAAACCACGCGGCAGGCCGGACACCTGTCCCGGAAGTCACTCACCCCGGTGACGCCGCCCCGGTCAGGCCGGGCGCAGGTCGCGCAGCGTCCAGCCCGCGCCGATCAGCAGATACAGCCGCTGCCGCACCACGCTCATCGGCAGCGCCGTGAGCAGATCCACCTCGGTGTGCAGATCGGCCACCTGCGCGCTCGCCTGCGCCGCCGGATCGACCGCACCCAGCGCCGCATCAACCGCGTCGGGATCGGGCTGCACCGCGCGCCAGCGCTGGAACAGCGCGTCACTGCGCAGCGCCTGCTGCAGCGCCACGGCAAAGTCGTCCGGGCTCACGCCGTTCCAGGCAAAACGCGCATCCGCGCCGCGCGCGTGCGCCAGGTCGGGCATCGAAAGGTAGTAGTGATGGCGGGACATGCAGCCTCCGGCAAGCGTTCATGCGAGGGAATATCGCCTGTTCATCGACGCACGGTGGCCGTGAAGCCGCCCTGATGATCGGCGCGCTCCGGCGCCTCAGCCCAGCGCGGCCACCGCGGCGTGCAGCAGCGCAGCGGCCGGTTCAGGCGCCATGCCATGGGGCAGCACACCCAGGCACGGCGCCGGCAGCAGCGCGCGCAGGCTGGCCAGGTTTTCCTCCGCCGCCAGCATGTCCGGGTCGATCCGGTTGCCGATCCAGCCGAGCAGCTGGCAGCCGTCGGCGGCGATCGCCCGCGCGCTCAGCAGGGCATGGTTGAGGCAGCCCAGCCGCAGGCCGACCACCAGCAGCACCGGCAGCTTCCACTGCACCGCGATATCCGATGCGAACAATCCCGGCGCCAGCGGCACCAGCCAGCCACCCACGCCTTCCACCACCACGCGCCGGTGACTGGCCGACAGCGCCTCGAACGCCGCGCGCAGCGGCGGCAGCGCGATGGTGACTCCGTCATGCGCCGCCGCCAGGTGCGGCGACAACGGATCGCGCAACGCCACCGGGTTGATCAGCGCATACGCCGGCGCGTCGCTGCTGGCCGCCTGCAGCGCCAGCGCGTCCTCGTTGCGCAGCCCCGCCGGCGTCTCCATGCAGCCGCTGGCTACCGGCTTCATGCCGCAGGCGTCGTACCCCGACGCGCGCAGCGCATGCAGCAGCGCGCACGCCACGTGGGTCTTGCCGATGCCGGTGTCGGTGCCGGCGATGAAGACCGCGCGGTTCATCCGCGGCCCTGCGCCAATTGCTGCAATTCACTGCCGGCCATGGATACTCCGTCGCCTGCCCCGGGCCCGCGGGCGCGTGCCGGATGACCCGGCGCATAATAAGGTTTTTGCATGAAAGGCGACGGCATGTTTGAAGTCCGGCACCACGTTCACGCCGGCAAGCGTGAACACTACGCTGACCTGGCGACGCAGGCGCGAGGCCTGCTGGCAGGCGAACGCGACCTGATCGCCAACGCTGCGAATTTTTCCGCGCTGATCTACCACAGCCTGCCCGGGCTGAACTGGGCCGGCTTCTATCTGTTCGACGGCCACGAGCTGGTGGTCGGCCCGTTCCAGGGCAAGCCGGCGTGCATCCGCATCGCGCTGGGCCGGGGCGTCTGCGGCACCGCCGCGCAGACGCGGCAGACCCAGCTGGTGCGTGACGTGCACGCGTTCGACGGGCACATCGCCTGCGATGCCGCCTCGCAATCGGAAATCGTGGTGCCGCTGGTCCGTGCCGACGGCAGTCTGCTCGGCGTGTGGGACGTGGACAGCCCGCTGATCGGGCGCTTCGACGACGACGACCGCATCGGCATGCAGGCCCTGTGCGCGGTGTTTCTGGAAGCCGTGGGCGACTGAGCGGCTCGCTGCGGTGGCGGCCTCAGCGCTCGCGCTGCTGATGCGCACCATCGCGCGGCCGCGCCAGCAGCGTCATCACCGCCTGCCGCGCCTCGTCCACGCCGGTGCCGGCGGTGGAGGAAAACACCTGCGCGGTGGCGTGCAGCCCCTCGGCGGCAAATTGCCTGCGCAGCGCGGCCAGCGCCTGCGTCGCCTGGCCGCGCGACAATTTGTCGGCCTTCGTCAGCAGCAGGTGGCACGGCAGCTGGGTGCCGAAGCAAAACTCCAGCATCTGCCGATCGAATTCCTTCAGCGGATGGCGGATGTCGACGATCAGCACCAGCCCGCGCAGGCTGCGGCGCTGGTGCAGGTAGGCATCGATCTCCAGCTTCCAGTGCTCGCGCATTTCCAGCGGCACCTTGGCGTAGCCGTAGCCGGGCAGGTCGATCAAACGCATGTCCGGCGCCATCTGGCCGCTACCCGGATGCGTTGCGGGCAGGCTGAAGGCGACCATCTGCTGGGTGCGCCCGGGGGTCTTGGAGGTGCGCGCCAGACCCTTGTGGCCGGTCAGTGCATTCAGCGCGCTGGACTTGCCGGCGTTCGAACGGCCGGCAAACGCCACCTCCGCCCCGTGGTCGGCGGGCAGCTGGCTGATGCGGTGGGCAGCGAGCACGAATTGCGCGCCTTGCAAGGGATTGGGCATGAGGATGGTTTGACCAAGGTACGATGGCGCGGGGATAATTCTGCGGTTACTGCCTGCTGCAGGCCTGATGACTGCCGTCGACGGCAGTGTTTGCGAGTCTTTCGGGAGTCAAGTGTATGAGTTTTCGCTCCGCCGGTATCCGGCCTGCCGTTCTCGGGTCCGCCGCCACCCTGCTGCTGGCGCTGTCCACCACCATGGCGATCGCCCAGAGTGCGCCACCGAAAACGTCGGCGCCTGTAGCCGCCGCCAGTGCCGCCAAACCGGCGAGTGCATCCAGCACGGCGGCGGCACCGGCCGCTGCCAGCAGTGCTGCGGCCGCAAGCGCGCCGGTCGCGGTGGTGGCGTTGAAGCCCGGCGACGCCAGCGCCGGTCAGGCCAAGGCGACGGTGTGCGGCTCCTGCCACGGCCTGGACGGCAACTCCAGCGTCCCAATGTTCCCGAAGCTGGCTGGCCAGAGCGAGGAGTACATCGTTCAGCAGCTGAACAATTTCAAATCGGGCAAGCGGCAGAATCCGATCATGCTGGGCATGGCGACCCCGCTGTCGGAGCAGGACATGCACGATATTGCCGCCTATTTCGCCAGCCAGAAAACCACCCCCGGTGTGGCTGACCAGGCGCTGGTGGAGCGCGGCCAGCAGCTGTTCCGCGAGGGCGACCCGCAGCACGACGTGCCCGCCTGCATGGCCTGCCACGCGATGGACGGCAGCGGCAACCCCGGCGCGATGTATCCGCACCTGGCCGGCCAGCATGCGCAGTACGTGCAGGCCACGCTGAAGGCCTGGCGCGACGGCACCACGTGGGGTACCGATGCCCACGCACAGATCATGCCGGCGATCGCCAAGAAGCTTGATGACGCCGACATCGCGGCGCTGGCCAGCTACATCGAGGGCCTGCACAGCGCCGATACCGCGCCGGCCGCCACACCCTGATCCGATCCATCATCACGCGCCGACCACGAGTCGGCGCTGTCGTCTCTACGCCACGTCCGTTCGAGGTTCACCCATGTTGAAGCGCCTGCCGATTCTGTGTGTCGCCCTGCTGGCGCTTGCCGCCTGCAGCCATGACGCCGGCAACGCTGCCGTGACGCCCGTCGCGGCCAGTACCAGTGCCCCGGCCGCCAGCACCAGCGCAGCGCCCG
>JAJZGE010000224.1 GCA_021798675.1 Pseudomonadota bacterium
GGCCTGTCTGGGGACCCGGCAACTCGGCCGCGCACTGGAGCACCTCAACCGCGCCGTGGCGATCGAGACCGAGAACGCCGAATACGCCACCCACTTCGCGCGGGCGCTGGCGGCGGCTGGACGCTGCGGCCATGCGCTGCAGGTCGCCAACATCGCCTATGCGCTGACGCCGGCTGACCCGCTGACGCTGGATGCGCTGGGCGGCGTCTACCTGCAGTGCAACGCCCACGGGCGCGCGCACGCGCTGTTCTGCAAAGCCGTGGCGCTGCTGCCCGACGAGGCGCGCTGCCGCTTCAACTTCGCCTTGACCAGCACCTTCACCGGCGACCTGGTCAAGGCGGAGGCGCAGTTCGACACCTGCATCGACCTCGCTCCGGAGCACTGGGTGGCCTACGGCCTGCGCTCCCGCCTGCGCCGGCAAACGGTGGAGAACAACCATGTCGACGCCCTGC
Organism: Pseudomonadota bacterium; assembly: GCA_021798675.1. Next base: position 453 of record JAJZGE010000224.1, read on the forward strand.
AGGCCCTGCTGGCCGCGCATCCCGACGATGTCGACGCGCAGATCCACCTCAACGGTGCGCTCGGCAAGGAGTACGAGGATCTCGGCGGCTACTCCGCCGCCTTCGAACACATGCGCAAGGGCAAGGCCGCCGCGCGCACGCGCGTGGACTACCGGCCCGAGCAGGATCGCGCACTGGTCGACGCGCTGATCGCGGCGTTCCCCACGACCATCGCCACCAACGGCGGCTACGGCAGCGACGAGCCGATCTTCGTCGTGGGCATGCCACGCTCCGGCACCACGCTGGTGGAGCGCATCCTGTCCAGCCACCCGGACGTGCATTCCGCCGGCGAGCTGATGGATTTCGGCATGCAGGTGGGCCGCCTCGCACCCGAGGGCGTGCCGCCACGGCTGTGTCCGGAACTGCTCGCGCAATCGGCGCGCTTCGACTGGCACCAGCTCGGCCTGCGCTACGTGGACGGCACCCGGCCGCAAACCGCGCTCAAGCCGCGCTTCGTCGACAAGCTGCCGCACAACTTCCTCTACCTCGGGCTGATCGCCAAGGCGCTGCCGAAAGCGAAGATCGTCTGCCTGCGCCGCCATCCGCTGGACACCTGCCTGAGCAATTTCCGCGAGGCCTTTGCGGAAGACTCGGCCACCCACGGCTACAGCTTCGACCTGCTCGACATCGGCCGCTACTACGTCCAGTTCGACCGCCTGATGGCGCACTGGGACACCGTGCTGCCCGGCCGCATCCTGCAACTGGACTACGAGGCCCTGGTCGCCGACCAGGAAAGCACCACCCGCCGGCTGCTCGCCCACTGCGAGCTGGAATGGCACGACGCCTGCCTCGACTTCCGGCGCAACACCGCCGCCGTCGCCACCGCCAGCACCGCGCAGGTGCGCGAAGGGCTCCATCGCCGCGCCGTCGGACGCTGGGAAAAATTCCGGCCCTGGCTGGGGGAATTGGAGAAGTTGCTAGACGAAGCCGGCATCGACACTGCGGCAACGGCAACGCGTTGAGAGCGCTTCGAAGTTGCGGAAGAACCGCGTCGCTGATCTGTTCCTCAGCGCCCAGATGCGGCGCGCTCCCTACAGGAGAGGGGGAAAGCGACTCAGTGCCGCTTCCGCCACAGGCTCACGCGCCGATCCAGACCGATCGGCTCCCATCCGAACCGCCGCGCAATCCACTCCAGCGACTGCCCGGAATGGAACCCCACATGCGTCGGATCGCGGTGGTAATGCCAACGCGAGAACGCCGTCCGCGGCGGGCGCAGCTCGGTCATCAGCCCCAGCACCCCGCCTGCGACTAGCATGCCGTCGATGCGCGCGAGATCGCGCAATGGCGCGTGCATGTGCTCCAGCACTTCGGTGCAGGTGACGAAGCCGTAGCGCGCGGCAAGCGGCGTTTCGTCGGGAGCGAAGAACGGGTCGTAGCCGACCGTGGGAAAGCCCGCCTCGCCCAGCATCGCCGCCAGCGCGGGCGCCGCGCCACAGCCATAGTCGAGGCCGCATGTTCCCGGCACGAGCTGCGCCATCAGCGGCTCGGCGAGTTGCGCGAGGAAGCGTCGGTAGCCCGGATCGTCGATGCGGTTGTCGTGCGTGCCGTAGTACGCACGCTCGGCGGCGGCATCCAGCCAGCTAGCCGGGTCGCGGCTGACCAGGTCGCAGCACGCACAGTGCCGGTAGATGCCGCTGGTCTCGCGCCACGGCAGGCCGGTCGCCGCCCCGCACAGCGGGCAAGCGACCGGCCGGTCAGCGGATGCCGAGCCCATCGATGCCGATGGCCTCGACGGCGAAGCCGGCCAGCTCGGCGAAGCGACGGCCGCGTTCGGCGTAGTCCTTGAACTGGTCGAAACTGGGCGCGCCGGGCGACAGCAGCACCACGCCACCGGCGGGCGTGACGGTGCGCGCCATCGCCACCGCGTCGGCGAAATCCTCCGCTTCGCCCAACGGCACGCTGGCCCTGGCGGCGCGCAATGCCTGCGCGATGCGCGGGCCGTTGGCACCCTGGGCGACGATGCGCAGGTCGCTGCGATCCTTCGCTGCATGCACGAAGTCCGACCAGTCCAGCCCGCGGTCGTGGCCGCCCACGATTACCGTGACCTCGCGCCCGGCGAGGCTGTCCAGCGCGGCCAGCGTGGCCTGCGGGGTGGTGCTGATCGAGTCGTTGATCCAGGCGAAGCCGTCGTGCAGGCCCAGCGGTTGCAGGCGATGCGGCAGCGGGCGGAAATCCGCCAGCGCGGGCGCGGCCTTGACCGCGTCGTAACCCAGCGTTTCCAGCGCCGCCAGCGCGGCGCAGGCGTTGAGCGCGTTGTGCAGGCCGGGCGCGGCCATCGCATGGAGGTCGAACACCGCCTGCTCGCCGCGGCGGATCGCGCCGTCGGCCACGTGCCAGCCTGCCGGCGTGCCGAACTCGAGACGATGCGGGTGCGCGGCGGTGCGCTCCAGCAAATGCGCCTGCTGGCCGTTGACCAGCAGGGCGCGCGACACGTCCGCCAGCTTGAGCTTGTCGGCCACGTAGCGCTCGCGCGAGCCGTGCCAGTCGAGGTGCTCCTCGTACAGGCTGGTGACCACGCCCAGTTCCAGCGCGCCCGCCTCGCCGGTCTGGAAGCTGGAGAGCTCGATCGCCCACAGCTCCGCGGACTGGCCCTGCAGCTCCAGCAGCGGCAGGCCGATGTTGCCGGCCAGCGCGGTGCGCACGCCCAGCGCGCGCGCGAGGTGCGCGACGAAGGCGGTGGTGGTGCTCTTGCCCTTGGTGCCGGTGACCGCGATCACGCGCGCCCCAGGGTTGTCCGCAAACCACAGCGCGGTACCCGAGGTGAAGGTCGTGCCCTGCGCCTGCGCGGTGGTCACCGCGGCCTTGTAGGCGGAGATGCCGGGCGACTTCACCACCACGTCGTAGGCGCACAGCGCCACCGAGCCCGGCTCCTGGCCGTAGACGGTGAGCGTGGCGTCGAACGCACGCGCGGCCTCGGCTTCGTCTTCGCCGCAATACAGGGCCAGCGGCAACTGCGGCAGCTGCGCATGGATGGCACGGATCGCGGCACGGCCTTCGCGGCCGAAGCCCCACACCGCGACGCGCCTGCCCGCCAGGTCGGCGATGCGCATCAGGCGATGGCCTTCAGCGCCGCCTGCAGGCGGGCCGGCACGCGATGCTCGGCGGAAGGTTCAAGCCACGGCTCCAGCGCGAGCTTCGCCACGTCGAGCTGCGGCAGGATCTCGTCGCGGAAGCGCGCCACCAGCGCGTCCTCCTGCCACTCGGGCCGCTGGCTCAGCGCGTACATCGCGGCCCGCGCCTCGGCGCCCTCGCCCACGCATTCGAACGGCTTGTGGTCCTGGTATTCCAGCAACGCGTCGAAGCCGGCGGCCTGCGATTCGTCGTCCAGCAGGTTGCGGCCGAAGATCGTGAGCAAGCGGGGCTTGGGCAGGAACGGCGCCAGCGCGAGGAACACGAAATGGCATTTCGGGCACTGTCCGCACCAGCGATCCGCCGGCTTGGGACCGAGAATCCGGAAGTTGCGGTTGCAGCTGGAGAACGCGTCGAAATACGGCGTGAGCCGGGCAAACGCGCGGGTGATCGCCAGCTCGGAATACGGGCGCAACAGCGAGCAGTAGTCGAGGTCGGCGGCGACGTGCGTGTGCAGCCACTCGCCGAGCAGCTGCTCGAACGCATAGCCCTTGCTCCACTGGTGGTTCACCTGCTGGCCGTCGTATTCCAGCGTGGCGGCGGAGGCGGAGCGTTCGTTGGCGAAGGCGATGGAGTCGAAGCCGTACAGGATCGCCGCGACGACGAGGATCGCGGAGTTCACCGCGGTCACCGGGATATGCCCGTTCCACGCGCCGCGCTGGTTGAGCTCGAACAGGGCGGGCGCCAGCTCGCGCTGGAGGTTCAGCGTGGGCAGGCCGGTGCGCTCGGCGCAGGCGGCGATCAGCGCGGAGCCGCCCACCCACACCGCGGTGGCTTCGCCGCCGGCGGACTTGATGGCCTCCACTGCGACGAGGGAATCCTTGCCGCCGCCGATGGGCACCAGGGTACGGTGCGGCAAGCCCAATGCCCTCGCCTCGGACTGGCTGGCAGCGCCCCTCGGAAAGCTGATGCGCCCACGCAGGTCGAGTCCGTTGCGATAGGCGAACTCGGCGAGCCCATGCAGGTAGAGCGCGTCGAGCAGGTCGGCGGTAGCGTCGTCCAGCGGGCCGTCGGCCACGTCGATCTTCGGCGGCACGCCGGCCTTGTAGTAGCTGACGCCGGCGACCAGGTGCAGCAGCTTCAGCGCGGCATCGAAGGCGGCCTTGCGCT
>JAJZGE010000225.1 GCA_021798675.1 Pseudomonadota bacterium
ACCTCGTTTGCCCACCAGGTCTCGGCCGGTTTCGACAAGGTGCTCACCGGCTCGCCGGTGCCCTGCGTGATCGAGCGGATCCGTCCGCTCGACATGACGCGCCTGAAGTCGGTGGAGCGCGCACAGCACGCCATCACCACCCGGCCGCGCCCGACAGCCGCGGGCTGAGCTGGGCTCCACGGGATATCTGGCGCGAACCGCCGGGCGTCAGTGCAGGAACAGCTTCTCGGCCAGCCGCGCCAGCGGTTTTTCCAGCAGGGTCTGCAGTCGCGGCGGCAGGTCCAGCGGCTTGAGCAGCATCTTCACCGTCATCGCGGCGGGGAGGTGCCGGCGCAGCAGACCCTGCGCACGATGGCTGATGCGCCGGAACGCCTGTTCGTCGGTCCGCTGTTGCGGGTAGCACTGGTTGAACACGTGGCGCAGCGCGATGTCGCTGTCCTCGCGCTTGATCTCGTTGACCCGGCGCAGCAGCGCGCGGCCGACGCGGTAGCGACCCAGGCCCTCGCGCTGCCGATAGCGCTGGTAGTGCTGATAGAAGTGCTTGTAGTGGCGCACCTCGTCGCTCTTGATGTGCCGGGTCAGCTGCTTCAGCACCGGCTCGTCGGTGATCTCGTGCAGCGCGCGGTACAGGCTGGCGGTGCCGGTCTCCACCACGCAGCGCGCGGCCAGCTCCAGCCCGCGGCTGGACTCCAGCTGCGCGGCGGTGCACACCGCGGCGTAGTCGTGCCAGAAGGCTTGGAAGCCGGCGTGCCAGTCGAACTCCGGCCATACCGTCTGCACATAGGCGGCGAGCGCGCGGCCGTGCTGCAGCTCCTCGTGTTCCCACTGCTGGCTGAGCCAGCCCTGCAGCTCCGCGTCGCCGGAAAAATGCGCGATCAGGTTGCGCGTGTACAGATCGGAGCCGCTCTCCACGAACGACGCGCTGCACAGCAGGAAAAACAGGTCTTCGTGGTGGCGTATGCGCGCCAGCTCGATGCGCCCCAGCTCCAGGCTGTCCAACGTCCAGGGCGGTGTATCGGGATAGCTCAAGGGATGCTTCCTGTGGCGGCTGCGGGCTGCGCGCGGACTGGCGTGCTCAGCAAAGCATGACCGTCACCGCGTGAACAGCACAAGGATAAGGCGCACACGAGGGGCAGGATCAACCCTGGTCGACCCGCTCTTGGGGTTTGCGCCATGAACCCCCATCTGGTCTGCTGTGAATCAATCCGCCCATGGAGCCACGCATGATCCCCACCCTCAGCTATGCCGCCCACGCCGCCCGCGCCCCGCTGGCGCCTTATCGTTTCGAACGGCGCGAGCCGCGCGAGCACGATGTCGTCATCGAGATCCTGTATTGCGGCGTGTGCCACTCCGACCTGCACACCGTGCGTGATGAGTGGGGCACCGGCAGCTACCCTATCGTGCCGGGTCACGAAATCGTCGGCCGCGTCACGCGCGTGGGCGGCGGCGTCAGCAAGTTCAAGCCGGGCGATCTGGCCGGCGTCGGCTGCATGGTCGACTCGTGCCGCCAGTGCGCCAACTGCAAGGACGATCTGGAACAGTTCTGCACGCAGGGCGCCACCTTCACCTACGCCAGCAAGGATCGCGTGGACGGCAGCGCGACCCAGGGCGGCTACGCCAGCCAGATCGTCGTGGACGAGGCCTTCGTGCTGCGCGTGTCGGACAAGCTTGACCTTGCCGCGGTGGCGCCGCTGCTATGCGCCGGCATCACCACCTATTCACCGCTGAAGCACTGGAAGGTGGGCAAGGGCAGCAAGGTCGGTGTGATCGGCCTGGGCGGCCTCGGCCACATGGCGCTGAAGCTGGCGCATGCGTTCGGTGCCACCGTGGTGCAGTTCACCACTTCGCCGTCCAAGCGCGAGGATGCGCTGCGGCTGGGCGCGGACGAGGTGGTGCTGTCGAACGACCCGGCGCAGATGAAGGCACACGCCGGCAGCTTCGATTTCATCCTCGACACTGTCTCGGCCCCGCACGATCTCAACGTCTATCTGCAGATGCTCAAGCGCGACGGCACCATGACCCTGGTCGGCGTGCCCGACTCGCCGCCCACGGTGGCTGCGGGTTCGCTGATCTTCGGCCGCCGCGCGCTGGCCGGCTCGCTGATCGGCGGCATCGCCGAGACGCAGGAAATGCTGGATTTCTGTGCCGAGCACGGCATCGTGGCGGACATCGAGAAGATCCGCATCCAGGATATCAACGAGGCGTACGAGCGGATGCTGAAGAGCGATGTGAAATACCGCTTCGTGATCGACATGGCGTCTCTCAAGGACGCCGCCTGAGTCGCTGAGCGGCACGCCGGTGGCGGCAGTGCGCGCTCAGCGCTTGGGAAGAAAACCACTTCCTGTGGTTTTCTTCCCAAGCGAGTCCGGCGCATGTCCGGACTCGCTCACGCGGATCAGGCACTGGCGTGCCCGATCCGCGACCGGCCATCCCTGGCCGCCCTGAGAGGTTGAAAATGCACAACCTTTCAGCGCACCACCGTCACCGGCACATGCGCACGGGCCAGCACGTCGCTGGAGACCGAGCCCAGCAGCCAGCGCGCCAGCGCGCCGCGGGGCGTGTGGCCGATCGCCACGTGATCAATCCCGTGCTGCTGCACCTGGCTCAGCAGCACGTCGCCGGGGCTGCCCAGGGTCACCTCGACATCCACCAGCGATTCGGCATCCGGCACCAGCGCGCACAGCTCGTCGAGCAGTTCACCCGAGCGCTGCGCGCCGCTGTCGCTCATCATCAGTGCGCAGGCGTCCGAGCCGCCGTCGGTAACCTGCAGCACCGACACCACCCGCACGCGGCCGCCGCCGCAGCGGGCCAGATCGACCGCGAACTGGAATGCACGCCGCGACGAATCCGAGCCGTCATATCCGACCAGTGAATACTTGACCATGACGTACCATCCGATGGGCGGGTGGTTCGATTATGCCGCGCTGGCGCGCGGGATTCATCGCCGCGGGGGATTCACCGGCCGGCCGGCAGCGCCGCTCGATGTGGTAAGTCGCGTGCGTATCCTGATGGTTTTTCTGCACCCGGTTGCCCACGTAGCCGCCGGCCACGGCGCCGCCGACGGTCGCCAGCGTCTTGCCCCGGCCGCCGCCCACCTGATGGCCCAGCAGGCCGCCGGCCACGGCGCCGATCGCAGTGCCGGCGATCCGGTGATTGTCGGTGGGCCGATTGCGCACGCGCACATCGCGGCAGATCTCACGCGCGCGATGGTCATGCGTCCGTTGTGGGTAATCCTGTGCTTGCACCAAGCCCAGGCTGCCGAGCAGCAGGGTGGCGCACAGGCCGGCGCCGAGCGGGATTCGCGAATTCATCATGAGATTCCTTGGAGCAGGGTCGACGGGGTTGTCGCCGCGCTCAGTGTTGCGGCGCGCGCGTGAGCCGCGAGTCAACACCGGGATACGTCGGGGGTGCCTTCGACGTGCGTGGTTTCGCGGCTGAACGAAGCCTGATTCGGCCGGGCTGCAGCAATCTTGGAAGCGCCATCCTGCACGGCTTCCTCACGCGAGATTGCCCATCCTCTTTACATCCGGTCAGCGTCTGGCACCACCTGGGCCAGCATCGCCGGAACTCGTCATCCACACGGTTCCAATGAGGGAGTAACGACCATGATCAAGCGTACATTTGCGATGGCTGCACTGGTTCTGGCCTGCGCGACGGCCTTCAGCGCGGTGCCGGTAAGCAGCGCACAGGCCGCCGAGGCCCATGTCAAATGCGACCTCACCTACAACCTGGCGGGCTGGTCGCTGATCTACAAGCACGCCACCGGCAACGGCACCATCAGCTGCGACAATGGCCAGCATGCCAACGTCAAGATCGTGGTGGTGGGCGGCGGGCTGACCGCGGGCAAGTACCGCATCAACCACGGCAAGGGCGAGATCAGCAACGTGCGCAACATCGACGATGTGTTCGGCAGCTATGCGCAGGCGAGTGCCGACGCCGGCCTGGTCAAGAGCGCCAACGCGCAGGTGCTGACCAAGGGCACCACCTCGCTGGCGCTGGCCGGCACCGGCGAAGGTGTCAACCTGGGTATCTCGGTGGGCAAGTTCACCATCACCCGGCGCTGATCTTCCGAGTCAGCCACTGTTGCACAAATGACGAAGGGCGCCACGTGGCGCCCTTCGCTTTTCAACGCGTAAACTGCACAGGTTGCATCCCTCCGCTCGCTTGATCTGGAGTCTGCCCATGCGTCGTTTTGCACTGCTGCTGCCGCTCGTCCTGCTCTGCGGCGCGGCCCATGCCGCCGTGCCGCAGACCGCGCTCAAGGCCGCGTCCTGATGCGCTGGATGCGCCACGCCGATACATTGTCGGCGGATCGCTTTTCGGCCTGGATGATCGGCCTGTGGGTGCTGCTGCTGCTGGCCGCCATGGGCTGTGTGCAGTACCTGCAGCACGGCGACTATGCCTATCTGCTGGCCGGCCTGGTGGTGATCGTGGTGTGCGTCGGCGGCATCCTGCGGCAGGCGTGGGCACGGCCGGTGATGCGCGTGCTGGCGCTGCTGCTGGCGCTGTGGTCGCTGGTCAGCGGCGTGCTGATGCTGCAGCACGCCGGCGATTTCGAGCGCGCCCGCCAGCACGCGCTGAGCCAGCCGCAGCTGGCCCAGATCGCGCTGTGGCTGATCGCCCGCGCCCAGCGCACCTGGCAGGTCGGCATCGCGCTGAAGGCGCTCGCCATCCCGCTGCTGCTGTGGCTGGCCTGGACGCTGGGTCGCCCCGCTGTGCGCGCGCAG
>JAJZGE010000226.1 GCA_021798675.1 Pseudomonadota bacterium
TCGACGGCGCGCTGGCGCGGCTGCAAGCGCCGCCGACGGCACCGCTCGCATCGGCACCGACGGCGGCGACCGCGTCGGGCGCCGCGCCGCCGCGCCGCGTGCTGTACTGGTACGACCCGATGGTCCCGGGCAAGCACTTCGACCACGGCGGACCTTCGCCGCTGATGGCCGGAATGAACCTGGTGCCCAAGTACGCCAGCGCGCCGGGAGCAAAGCAATGATCGCCGCGCTGATCCGCGCGTCGATCCGCAACCGCTTCCTGGTGCTGGTGGCCGCCGCCCTGCTCGGCGCATGGGGCGTGTGGTCGATGCTGCGCATGCCGCTGGACGCGCTGCCCGAGCTGTCGGACACCCAGGTCATCGTTCGCACCAGCTGGCCGGGGCAGCCGCCGCAGATCGTCGAGGACCAGCTCACCTACCCGCTGGCGACGACCATGCTGTCGGTGCCCGGCGTGAAGACGGTGCGCGCCTATTCGTTCTTCGGCGACTCGTTCGTCTACGTGATTTTCCACGGCGGCACCGATCTGTACTGGGCGCGCTCGCGCGTGCTCGAGTACCTGAGCCAGGCGCGCGCACGGCTGCCGCGCGGCGTCGACCCGGCGCTGGGCCCCGACGCCACCGGGCTGGGCTGGATCTACGAATACGCGCTGGTCGACGACCGCGGCACGCGCGATCTCGGCCAGCTGCGCGCGCTGCAGGACTGGTTCCTGCGCTACCAGCTCAAGACCGTTCCCGACGTCGCCGAAGTCGCCAGCATCGGCGGCATGGTGCGCGCCTGGCAGATCGTCGTCGACCCGATCAAGCTGGCCGCCTACGGCGTGTCGCTGAAGCAGGTAGCCGACGCTGTGCGCGCGGCCAATGGCGCTACCGGCGGATCGGTGATAGAGCAGGGCGAGGCCGACCTGATGGTGCGCAGCACGGGCTATCTGCGCAACCGCGCCGATTTCGAGCGCATCCCACTGCGCGGCGGCGCCGACGGTGCGCTGGTGCGCCTGAGCGATGTCGCCGTAGTGCGGCGCGGTCCGACCTTCCGGCAGGGCATCGCCGAGCTTGACGGGCGCGGTGAAGTGGTCGGCGGCGTCGTCATCCTGCGTTCGGGCAAGAACGCGCTGCGCGCCATCGACGCGATCCGGCAGCGGCTGGCCGTGCTGCAGCGCAGCCTGCCGGCCGGGGTGCGTATCGTGCCAACCTACGACCGCTCGCAACTGATCGTTGCCGCGGTGCACAACCTGCGCGAAAAGCTGATCGAGGAGTTTATTGTCGTCGCGCTGGTGTGCGTGCTGTTTCTGTGGCATCTGCGCTCGTCGCTGGTCGCCGTGCTGACGCTGCCGCTGGGCGTGCTCGCGGCGTTCATCGTCATGGCGTGGCAGGGCGTCAGCGCAAACATCATGTCGTTGGGCGGCATCGCGCTTGCCATCGGCGCCATGGTCGACGCCGCGGTGGTGATGATCGAGAACGCGCACAAGCACCTCGAGCAGTGGCGCGAGGCGCACGGAGGCGCAGAGCCGCTCGGCGAAGCGCGCTGGAAGGTGATCGGCGCGGCAGCGGCCGAAGTTGGCCCAGCACTGTTCTTCAGCCTGCTGGTGATCGCGCTGTCGTTCCTCCCAGTGTTCGCGCTGCAGGGCCAGGAGGGCCGGCTGTTCAAACCGCTGGCTTACACCAAGACCTACGCCATGGCCTCGGCCGCAGCGCTGGCGGTGACGCTGATCCCTGTGCTGATGGGCTACCTGGTGCGCGGGCGCATCCGCGCCGAGCAGCGCAACCCGCTGAACCGCTGGCTGATCCGCGGCTACCGCCCGCTGCTCGACGCAGCGCTCAAGGCACCGCTGGCGCTGCTGCTGCTGGCCGCCGCGGCGGTCGCTGCCACGCTGTGGCCTGCGTCGCGCATCGGCAGCGAGTTCATGCCGCCGCTGGGCGAGGGCACGCTGTTGTACATGCCCACTGCGCTGCCGGCGCTGTCGGTGGGCAAGGCCGCCGAGCTGCTGCAGCAGACCGATCGCATGCTCAAGACCGTGCCCGAGGTGGCGCATGTGTTCGGCAAGGCTGGCCGCGCCGACACCGCGACTGATCCGGCGCCTTTGAACATGTTCGAGACGACGGTCACGTTCAAGCCGCGCAGCCAGTGGCGTCCCGGAATGACGATGGCGAAGATCGAGCACGAGCTGAACCGCGCGGTGCATGTGCCAGGCCTTGCCAACCTGTTCATCCCGCCAATCGCCAACCGCGTCGACATGCAGTCCACCGGAATCAAGAGCCCGATCGGCATCAAGGTCGAAGGCCCGGACCCGACCGTGCTGCAGCGCCTTGCCGACTCGATCGTCGACGCCGCGCGCGGCGTTCCCGGCGTCGGTTCGGTGGCCACCGACCACATCGCCAGCGGACGCTACGTCGACGTGCGCATCAAGGTCGGCGCAGCGCAGCGCTACGGGCTGACGCAGGCCGAGCTGCAGCAGGTCATCGCCACCGCGGTCGGCGGCGATGCGATTGGCCAGACCGTGCAGGGACGCGAACGCTTCCCCATAGTGCTGCGCTACCCGCGCCGAGACCGCCAGTCGATCTCCGCGCTGTGCCACCTGCTGGTGCAGGCTCCGGGCGGCGCCGCAGTGCCGCTGGGCTCGGTGGCCGATGTGCGTGCGGTGGCCGGCCCGTCGATGCTGAGCAGCGAGGATGGACAGCTGGTCAGCTACGTCTACGTCGACAGCAACAGCAGCGATCTTGGCGGTGTCGTCGCGCGGCTGCAACGCGCGGTCGCGCGCAAGGTCGCGCTGCCACCCGGGTACACGCTCGGCTGGTCGGGGCAATACGCCTTCCTGCAGCGCGCTGAAGCGCGCTTGCGAACCGTAATCCCGGCCGCGCTGGCGATTATTTTCGTGCTCATCTGGAGCGTGTTCCGGCGCGGTGCCGAAGCGGCGCTGATCATGCTGACGCTGCCGTTCGCGCTGGTCGGCGGCGTCTGGCTGGTTTGGCTGCTCGGTCGCCCGGCATCGGTCGCAACGATGATCGGATTCATCGCGCTGGCCGGCGTCGCCGCGGAGTTCGGTGTGATCATGCTGCTGTATCTGCGCCAGGCCTGGCAGCGCCAGCTCGTCGCCGGCCACGCCGACACCGCTGCGCTCGACGCAGCGATCCGCGAAGGCGCGGTGCTGCGCGTGCGCCCGAAGGCGATGACCGTCGCGGTGATCCTCGCCGGACTGCTGCCGATCATGTTCGGCCACGGCGCCGGCTCGGAGGTGATGCGCGCGATCGCCGCGCCGATGGTCGGCGGCATGATCACCGCGCCGCTGCTGTCGATGCTGGTGATCCCGGTGGGTTACCGCATGCTCGAGCTGCGCAGGCTCAGAGCGGGAAATCCCTTGGGAGGTGAAGCGCCCGTCGTGCACCCGAGCGACGCGCAGCCCGAGCAGCCGGCGTCAAGCGGGGCTTGCAAACGCGCGTGAAGGGCCGATCTGGTGGCAGCATTGCGGTGGTTGCCGGCACTGTCCTGATCAGGTCGGTGTCGGCAACGCTGCATCCGTCACCTTATGACGTGACGGATGGCCTCACAGACGACAGCTGACCTCGCTATTGCAGTTATCGTCACGAGCCATCCCTAGCGCCTCCTTTGGCCGAGCAGCCGAGTCAGTACTTGGGTCGCCTTCGGTATCGACGTTCGTTCAATCCGCGCGATCTGGTCGGTGGCGGCATCGGACCACTCCTGACCGACTCCAGCGGTGGCTGGAGCCGGTTCGGCATTGCACTCAGATTTCGATCTGCTCAACGATGTCGCCCTCATCCCCTACCTCGATGCCGAGGTAGCAAACCGTGCTCTCCAGCCTATGTCCCGAAGGACATAGGCTGGAGACCACGACGACCTACACGCACGTGGCCACCGAGCTGCTGCGCCAGGTGATCAGTCCGCTGGAGCGACTGCCGCAGACGTAGGGGTGTCGGCGTGGGGCGTGCCGCCCTGGAAGTCGCCGACATCTTCCGCACCCACGGGCCGGCCTGGCGCCAGGCCCAGCACGACCACCTGAGCCTGCAACAGCTCAAGGTGATGTCGGCCATCGAACAGTGCCGCAGCGCGGCGCTGGGTGGACACGTGTTGCGCTGCGACGGCTGCGGCACCGACCTGATCTCCTACAACTCCTGCCGCAACCGGCATTGCCCCAAGTGCCAGAGCCGCGCCGCGCAGCGCTGGCTGAGCGCGCGCCAGGCCGATCTGCTCCCGCTCGACTACTACCACGTCGTGTTCACGCTGCCGGCACCCGTCGCCGAGGTCGCGTACCAGAACAAGGCCGCGGTCTACGCCTTGCTGTTCGACGTCGCCGCCGAGGTGCTGCTGACCATCGCCGCCGACCCCAGGCACCTGGGCGCGCGCATCGGCGCGACCTTCGTGCTGCACACCTGGGGCTCGGCGCTGACGCACCATCCTCACGTGCACGGCATCGTGCCCGGTGGCGGGCTTGCCCCCGACGGCACCTGGCGCGCCTGCCGGGCCGGGTTCTTCCTGCCCGTGCGCGTGCTCTCGCGCCTGTTCCGGCGCCGCTTCCTGGAGGAGTTGCAGCGCCTGCACCAGCTCGGGCGCCTGCGCTTCTTCGGCGAGCTTGCGGCGCTGGCCGAACCCCGCGCCTTCGCGCAGTGGCTCGTGCCGCTGCGCCGCACCGAGTGGGTGGTCTACGCCAAGCGCCCGTTCGCCGGCCCCGCCGCGGTGCTGGCCTATCTGTCGCGCTACACGCACTGGGTGGAC
>JAJZGE010000227.1 GCA_021798675.1 Pseudomonadota bacterium
TATCGTGTCGGCATACGCGGTGAGGTTGAGCGCGACGCTGCCCCAGTGGATCGGCGAGTGCAGGTTGCACGCCGCGCAGGTGGCGATATAGCTGAACAGCATGGTCACCGCGTGCCCGCGCTGACCGAGCGGGCGCAGGTTGGTGTACTCCACGCTGCCGTCCGGCCGCACCACGCGGTAGACCGCGCCGCGCAGCACGCGGCTGCCGGGATCGCTCACCGCCGCCTGCGCCGCGCTCGCGTCACGGGACTCGCGATAGCTCCAGCGGCCGGGGATGCCGGCGACGGCCAGCGGCAGCCTGGCGGTGGTTTCCACCGATCCCCGCACCGCGGCCAGCGACACGCGCTGCCCCGGCACCGCGCCGAGCGGGTGCGCGGTGGTCTCGACCGAGCCCTGCACGCCGGTCAACGATGCCGGCCCGGCGCCCTGCTCCACCTCGAGCGCCCGCGCGGTGGTGGACACCGTGCCGCTGACGTTGGTGAGCGACACGCGGCGCAGCGGCCGGCGCGACGGCGCGGCGGTGTCGAAGCCGCCGATTCTGCGGCAGCCGTGATAACCCGTCGCGCTGCTGCTGAACACCGCCTCGCCATGGGCGCCGGCGCAGCGGTACAGCGCGCCGGCATGCACGCCCGAGCCGCCGAGCAGCGCCGCCAGCAGCGCGCACGCGCACGCGATCCGGAGCAGGATCACGCGTATCGGGAAGCCCCCATCGGGCCGCTCGGCGCTTCCCCCATGGCTTGCCACGTCGAACATGGCCCGCAGTGTGCCGCCATGCGCCGCCGGCGCCAAGCCCGGCCTGGCGATTCCGTGCGCCATGACCGCTCTTCCGGCAGGCCATCCCGGCGACCGGAGGTCTCGTCGCAAGTGCTTGATCCGCCGTGCCGATCCGCTGGCTAGCGGCGCGCACGGCGGGTAAACTGCACGGCTGCGCGGCTCGCGCTGCCTGTTTCACAAATCACGGTAACCCACGCCATGACCGGCAAGCCCGCTCCCGCGAAGCTCTTCATCAAGACCCACGGCTGCCAGATGAACGAGTACGACTCGGCCAAGATGGCCGACGTGCTGAAGGCGTCGCACGGCATGGAGCTGACCGCCGACGAGTCCGAGGCGGACGTGATCCTGATCAACACCTGCTCGATCCGCGAGAAGGCGCAGGAAAAGGTATTCAGCCAGCTCGGCCGCTGGAAGGAATACAAGCAGCGCGACGGCAAGCCGGTGCTGATCGGCGTCGGTGGCTGTGTCGCCTCGCAGGAAGGCGCCGCGATCGTCAAGCGCGCGCCGTATGTCGACCTGGTCTTCGGCCCGCAGACGCTGCATCGGTTGCCCCAGCTGATCGAGGCGCAGCGCGCCAGCGGCAGACCGCAGGTGGACATCAGCTTCCCCGAGATCGAGAAGTTCGACCGCCTGCCCGAGCCGCGCGCCGAGGGGCCGACCGCGTTCGTCTCGATCATGGAGGGCTGCTCCAAATACTGCAGCTACTGCGTGGTGCCGTACACCCGCGGCGAGGAGCTGAGCCGGCCGTTCGACGACGTCATCGTCGAAGTCGCCAAGCTCGCCGCGCAGGGCGTGCGCGAGGTGAACCTGCTCGGCCAGAACGTCAACGCATATCGTGGCCCCACCCACGACGGCGGCGTGGCCGATCTGGCCGTGCTGATCCACGCCATCGCGCAGATCGACGGCATCGGCCGCATCCGCTTCACCACCTCGCATCCGCTGGAGTTCTCCGACTCGCTGATCGAGGCGTACGCCAACGTGCCGCAGCTGGCCAACTACCTGCACCTGCCGGTGCAGGCCGGCTCCGACCGCATCCTCGGCGCGATGAAGCGCGGCTACACCGCGCTGGAGTTCAAGCAGAAGATCCGCAAGCTGCGTGCGGTGCGGCCGGACATCTGCGTGTCGTCCGATTTCATCGTCGGCTTCCCCGGCGAGACCGAAGAGGATTTCGGCAAGACCATGAAGCTGATCGAGGACGTCGGCTTCGACCAGAGCTTCTCGTTCATCTTCTCCGCGCGTCCCGGTACGCCGGCAGCGAATCTCGCCGACGACACGCCGGCGACAGAAAAGCACGCGCGGCTGATGCGGCTGCAGGCGGCGATCAACGCCAACGCCAAAAAAATCAGCGAGGCGATGGTCGGCAGCGTGCAGCGCGTGCTGGTGGAAAAACCGAGCACCCGCGACCCGAGCGAGCTGATGGGGCGCACCGAAAACATGCGCTATGTGAACTTCGCCGGACACCCGCGCATGATCGGCCAGTTCGTCGACGTACTGATCACCGATGCGATGGCCAACTCGCTGCGCGGACGGGTGCCGCTGGACGCCGATGCCGCCACGCGGATGAATACCGCGCAGGCGTCGTGACCGAAACCGTACCCATCCGCGAGCTCCATGCTGCCGAGTTCGAACGCATCTGGCCGATCATGCAGGCGGTCATCGCCAGCGGCGACACCTACAACTACCCGGCCGACCTCGATCTTGAAACGGCGCGCGCGCTGTGGACGGCGCCGCCGGTGCGCTGCTTCGTCGCCGAGCAGGACGGGCGCGTGCTCGGCTGCTACAAGCTGCAGCCGAACCAGCCAGGCCTGGGCGATCACGTCGCCAACGCCAGCTACATGGTCGCGGCCGAGGCACGTGGCCGCGGCATTGGGTCGATGCTATGCGAGCATTCGCTGCAGCAGGCGCGCAAAGTCGGCTTCACTGCCATGCAGTTCAATTACGTGGTGTCCAGCAACACGGTGGCTGTTCGGCTGTGGCAGCGCCATGGCTTCGCCATCGTCGGCCAGGTGCCGGGCGCCTTCCGCCACGCCACGCTCGGCCCCACCGACATCTATGTGATGCATCGCAGTCTCTAGTCCAGCCGCTTGCGGAAACGCAGGATCGCCGCGCCCATCATCACCGCGACAAAGATGACCAGGGCCAGCACGTCGTGCCACATCTCCCACAAGCCTGCACCGCGCAGCATCACGCCGCGAATCAGGCGCAGGAAGTGGGTCAGCGGCAGGATTTCGGCGAGCCATTGCGCCGCCTTCGGCATGCCCGCGAACGGGAACATGAAACCGGACAGCAGGATCGACGGCAGGAACACGAAGAACGTCATCTGCATCGCCTGGAACTGCGACTGCGCGCGCGTCGAGATCAGCAGGCCAAGTGAGAGATTCGCCAGAATCAGCAAGCCGGCAGCCAGGTACACGTCGAGCACGCTACCGCGGATCGGCACCGCAAACACCGTGATGCCCAGCGCCAGGATCACCGTGGTCTGCAGCAGCCCGATCACCACATAGGGCAACACCTTGCCGACCATCAGCTCGGTGCTGGTCAGCGGGGTGGCGATCAGCAGCTCCATGTTGCCCCGCTCGCGCTCACGCACGATCGCGATCGCGGTGAACAGCACCATCGTCATCGTCATGATCACGCCGATCAGCCCCGGCACGATGTTGATCGCCGACACCCGCTGCGGATTGTAGAAGCTGACCACGCTGATCCGTGGCGTCGGCGGCGTGCTGGTGGGTGGTGCGCGCAGGTCGGGCGCGGCGCTGTCCAGCGGCGTCTGCGCCAGCTGGGCCGCCGCGCTCTGCACCGTGGTGTCGCTGCCGTCGACCAGCACCTGCGCCACCGGCCGGCCGTCGATGCGGCGGCGCTCGAAATCCGGTGGCACCACGATGCCGATGCTGATGTCGCCGCGGCGGATCATCGCCATCAGCTGCTCCGGCGTGTTCGCCGTGCGCTTTGCCGAGACCACGTCGGTGGCCAGCATGTCCATCACCAGCGCGCGCGAGCCGGCGGTATTGGCTTGGTCGACGATGCCGGCGTCGAGTTCGCGCAGGTTGAAGTTGATCGCGTAACCGAACAGCACCAGCTGCATCATCGGAATGCCCAGGATCATCGCCAGCGTGATGCGGTCGCGACTGAGCTGGCGCAGCTCCTTGACCACGATCGCCCACAGTCGCCGCCCGTTCATGCGGTGCGCTCCGCCTGGTTCCTGGCATGGCGGGTGACCGCCACGAAAACGTCTTCGAGATTGGCCGGCGTGGGGTGCGTGTGCGCGGGCTGGCCGGCGCTGGCGAGGGTGTCATCGACGTGTTTGCACATGTCGGTCGCCACCGGACCGTCTTCGCTGGCGGCGGTCAGCACACGCAGGCTGTTGCCGATCTGGGCCACGCTGAGCACCCCCGACACATCCACGATCAGGCGCTGCGCGCGGCGCGGATCAGCCGCCTCGACGATGAAGGTGCGACCTTCCAGCCGCCCGGTCAGCTCCTGCGGTGTGCCGTCGGCGACCAGCACGCCGTGGTCGAGGATCGCCAGCCGGTGGCAACGCTCGGCCTCATCCATCAGGTGCGTGGACACCAGCAAGGTGGTGCCTGCGTCTGCGAGCTCAAACAATTTCTCCCAGAAGTCACGGCGCGATTCAGGATCGACCGCGCTGGTCGGCTCGTCGAGAAACAGCAGCTCCGGCTCGTGGATCACCGCGCAGGCCAGCGCCAGGCGCTGTTTCTGGCCGCCGCTCAGGGTGCCGGCCAGTTGCTTCTGCAGATCGCCGAAATGGTATTGCTCGATCAGCTCATCGATACGGCTGCGCGTGTGCTGGCGCGGCACGCCCTGGATCGCGGCGAGAAACTCCAGGTTTTCGCGCACGCTGAGATCCTCGAACAGCGAGAACTTCTGCGTCATGTAGCCGATGTGACGGCGCAGCGCCTCGGCCTCGGCCGGAATCTTCAGACCCAGC
>JAJZGE010000228.1 GCA_021798675.1 Pseudomonadota bacterium
GTGGGTGACGCGCTGCGATCCGCACCAGCTGGAAAACGCGCTGCTGAACCTGGTCATCAACGCGCGCGATGCGATGGCGGAAAATGGCGTACTGAGCATCACCACTGCCAACTGCGCGCTCGACGCTGCGGCGGCTGCGCAGGGCGAGGCGGCGGCGGGAGACTATGTCTGCCTCACGGTCGGCGACACCGGCGTCGGCATGACGCCGGAAACCGTCAGCCGCGTGTTCGAGCCGTTCTTCACCACCAAGCCGATCGGCCACGGCACCGGCCTGGGGCTGTCGATGGTGTACGGCTTTGCGCGACAATCCGGCGGCCTGGTGCAGATCGCCAGCCGGCTCGGGGCGGGCACCGAGGTGCGCCTGTGCCTGCCGCGGCTGCATGGCGAGGCCGCGGCGGAGCAGCCGATGCCTGCGGCCGCGTGCTCGGCACGGCCCGGCGCGATGCCGCCGAAGACCATTCTGCTGGTGGACGACGAGCCGCAGGTGCGCGAGCTGATCTCGACGCTGCTGCGCGATCTGGGACACCACTGCATCGAGGCCCACGACGGCCCCGGCGGGCTGCGTGTGCTGGGGGCGCCGACGCCGGTCATCGACCTGCTGATCACCGATGTGGGGCTGCCTGGCCTGGACGGCCGCGCGCTGGCCGCGCAGGCGCGCGCGCTGCGGCCGCAGCTGAAGGTGCTGTTCATCACCGGCTATGCCAGCGACGCCGTTTTCGACCTCGAGGCTATGCCCGGCAGCGCGCTGTTGAACAAGCCGTTCAACCTGGCGGAGCTGGCTGCCCGCGTGGACAAGCTGATGCACAGTCACTGAGCTGCGGAGCGCGGGCGCGCAATCTGGCGCGGCGCACGCGATGCTGCCAGACTCGAATACGGGCGGTGAAGGAGCGGCACGTGACCCCTGCTGATGCGAAGCGCGTGCTGGTGGTCGAGGACGATCCGGTGATCGCGATGGTGATCGAGGACGTCGTGCGCGACATGGGCCACGAGGTGTTCATCAATCTCACCCTCGCCCACGCGCTGCTGGAGATCGAGACCCACGAGGTCGATGCGGTGTTGCTGGACATGCACCTGCGTGGCGATAGCGCCCGCCCGATGGTGCTGGCCCTGGTGGAGCGCAAGCTGCCCTTTGCGGTGCTCTCCGGCAGCGACCAGTCGGCGCTGCAGCAGGAGTTTCCGCGGATTCGCCTGCTGCCCAAACCATTCGGCAAGGCGCAGCTGGAGCAGGTCGTGCGTGAGCTGCTGAAGCCTGCGCTCAGCGCATCGGATTGAACGGCTCAGTAAACCTGCCAGCGCACGCCTGGCAGCGCCGGCGTGTGCTGCAGCTGCACCGCCTGCAGCCGTTGCGCTGAAAGCCCCAGCGCCTGCAGCATGGTCGGTGCCAGCTCGGTGGTGCTGACGCGCATGCCTAGCTGCCGGCCGCGCTGCGGCAGCTGCGGATTGCTCAGCAGCAGCGCCACGTGGGTGTCGTCGTCGTCGAAGCCGCCGTGCTCGGCCCGCTTGGCGTCCCCGGGCTTGCCGTAGATCACCCCGGGCTGCGGCAGCACCAGCAGGTCGGGCGTGCGTGGATCGTTGCCGGCGGCGCCGAAGTAGCGGGCCACGTCTGTGCCTGCGATGACCTCGCGGATGCCCAGCGACGCCGGCGCGGCACGCAGTGCGGCGGCCACGGCCGCCGCGTCGGCGCGATCGTGCAGCCACACCAGTGCACCCTGGTCGGCGGTGAGCTGGGCCAGCCCGTGCGGCGCGGCGGCGTTGATGGTTTGCGCCAGTGCGGCTTTCTCGACGTGCCGCAAACGGCGCGGGTCGATCGGCGCATTGCCGTGCTTGGCGGTCACCACGAACAGGGTGGCGTCGAGCAGTCCGCGCTGCCGCAGCACCTGGCGCATGCGCCCCAGCAGTGCATCGCAATGGTCCAGCGCCGCCGTCAGCGCGGGTGTCGGCGTGCCGCGGGCGTCGCGGTAGCCGGCCAGTTTCTGCGCCACGTTGATCGCCTGCATGTTCATGCCGAACAGCGCCGGTACCGGCGCGCGCTGTGTGCGGTCGTGGGTCCAGCCGTCGATCTGGTTGAGCAGGGCATCGGCCTTCATCGCGTCGTAGCGCTCGGTGCGCCGGATCGAGCCGGTGATGTGATCGGTCGGCCCGGCGCGGCTGCCCTCGTAGTCGCCGCCGATCTCCGGCGTGTAGAGGTCATCGACACCGTGGCCATCGGGGCCGTTGAGGATCTCGTAGACCGGATGCTTGTCGATCCACGCGGTGTAGCCGCCGGCCGCCTGCACCACGTTGAACACCGTGTTGGTGCGCAGGTAATCGTGCGGGTACACCGGCGTGCACGACCCCGCCCGCCGCGGCAGCCGCGCGGGATCGAGCACGCGCTGGCCGTGGCGGTCCGTCGGTCCGTCGGCGGCTTCGTCGAAGGCCACCGTGGTGCCCAGCTGGCCGGCCTTGCAGGCGGCCTCGGAGCGGGCCAGGTCGCGCGCGTAGCTGACGTCGAAGTACACGCCGGTGACCGCCGGCGTGCCGCCCGTCATCAGGCCGAGCAGGCCGGGGAAGGAGTCGGCCGGCACCGCGGCGCGGGCGTCGGTGTACTGCACGCCGTCCGCCGCCAGGGCGGCCAGCGTCGAATGCGGATGCGCGGCGAGGTAATGCTGCAGGTCGGTGGCGTGCAGGCCGTCGATGCTGATGACCAGCACGTGGCGGATCGGCGACGCGGGCATGCCGGCGCGGGCGGCCGGCGCAAGGGACAGGGCCAGGCCGGCGGCGGCCAGCACGGCGGGCAGCTTTTTCATCACGCGTTATTCCTGATCAGGAGGCGCCGGCCCGGTGCGGGCCGGCGCGGTATGCCGGGCTCAGAAGTGCGCGGACACGTCCAGCTCGAAGCTGCGCTCGGGGATCGTCCAGTACAGCGGCGTGCCGGCCTGGGCGGTGTAGCCGGCCAGCGCGTAGATCCGCTTGTTGTCCGCGAGGTTGGTGATCTTGAAGGTGAGCGTGGCGTCGCGCAGTTCCGGCAGCGGGTGCTCGAAGGAATAGCTGGCGGCGAAATCAGCGGTGGCGTAGCCGCCCAGGCGCTGGGTCTGGCCGCTGTCGCCGTAGCGCACGCCTACATACTTGTCGAGCAGCGAAGCGGACCACGGACCGCCGTCGTAAAGCAGGCCGAGCGCCGCGGTGCGATCGGGCGCATTCGGCAGCCACTGCCCGGTGGCTTTCACTCTGGCGCTGTTCTGCGAGGCGTTGCCATACAGGCTGAAGCCATTGGCAATGGCCACCGTGGCCTCCGCTTCCATGCCTTTGTAGATCGCGCCACCGGCGTTGTAGAACAGGGTCTGGCCGGCGATCTTGCGGCTTGAGATCTTGTTGCTGAAGTCGATGTGGTAGGCATCGACCGACAGGGTCAGGCCGTCACTGTTCCAGGCGGTGCCGATCTGCTCGTTGGTGGTGCCTTCGGGCTTGACCTGGTTCATCGACGGGTCGACGGTGTAGAACACGTTGAGGTTCGGCGCCAGGAAGCCCTTGGCCCACTGCGCGTAGGCGCTCCAGTGATCGCTCAGTGCATAGTGCAGGTCCAGCGAGGGCAGGCTGCGTGTCCAGGAATGTGCATAGTTGATTGGCTGGCCGGTCCCCTGGTTCACCATGGCATCCAGCGTGCGGCGGAAGTCCACGAACTTGACGCCGCCGGTGAGATCCAGCTTGTCGGTGACGTGCCACTGGTATTCGGCATACGTCTGCATGTCGGTGAGGCTGTCGCTCATGTAGCGATCGACCGCGGCGCTGGTCGGCACGGCATTGAGCGCGCCGCCGTTGCTCCAGTCGATCTCGTACTGCAGGCGCTGGTTGGTCTGCCGGTCGACCCAGCCGCCGAGGTGCACCTCGCCGGGGCCGAGGTCGTGGCTCAGTCGCAGGATGTCGCCGATCGAGCGGTAGTCCATGCGCATGCGCTGGCCGGGCACGTCGTTCGGCCCGTACACGGTGCCGTTCGGCTGCTCGCCGTTCGGATCGGAACCGTTGTAGCCCTTGTGCCGGTAGCCGTAGGTGTAAAGCTTGTCGCCCACGGTCCAGCCGGCCAGCGTGGTCTCCAGGTCGAGGTATTCGAAGTCGGTGCTGATGTCGTCGAAGTTGTAGCCGTAATAGGACTGGCTGGTGGGATCGGTGCTGAGGCCGTAGTTGGGCCCGTACTGCGCGATCTGCGCCCGTGTGGCGCCGAGGGACACGTTCTGGTGCAGCCGCGTGAGATTGCTGGCGAAGGTCAGCGTGGTGTCATTGCCCAGTGGCTGGATCACCTTGGTGAAGAAGTTCTGGCGGTTCTGACCGGCATGCGTCAGATAGCCGTCCGAACTGAGATTCTTCGCGCTGAAATAGGCGGTGGTGCCGCCGTATCGGGCGAGCTTGCCGGTGTCGAAGCGCAAGCCCTCGACCTGGGTGTTGAAGCTGGCCACGCTGAAAAACGGATTGACTGACATCACCGGCTCGGGGTCTTTCGAATCCACCGACAGGGTGCCGCCGAAGGTGGCATTGCCCAGCGTGCGCGCGCTGCCGGGGCCGCGGTCGACGGTGACCTGGCCGATGTCCTGCGGCATGAAATACGAGGTCGAGTGCTGGGTGAAGTCGTTCGAGTCGCCCCACGGAATGCCGTCGAAGGCGACGTTGTACTCGCCGTTCTGGAAGCCGCGTATCGACAGGCCCTGCGACTCCATCAGGCCGGGGCCGTTCGGATCGACGTCGGA
>JAJZGE010000229.1 GCA_021798675.1 Pseudomonadota bacterium
AGCATCACGCCGGCCTTGACCAGCGCTTCGTTGAACCGGCCCATCGCGGCGAGCCGTTCGGCGCTCGGCATCACGCCGGCCTCGGTGTCGCGGTTTGCTTTCACGATCACTATGCAGCGCATTGGTCTGCCTCCTGTCGTTGGTATCGTTGGGCTTCCACAGCAACGACGAACGACGCCGTGTCTAATCGACACGACGCAAGGGGATTCTTCCGGTGGGCGAAAGCGGATGACGCGAATCAGAGCTTCAGCTGCACCCCGGTGTACCAGGCGCGTCCGTAGGCCGGTTCCAGCCCGGTTTGCCACACGCGGTCGTAGTAGCGACGGTTGGCGAGGTTGCTCACGCCGGCCAGCAGCTTCACGTGCCGATCCAGTTGCCAGTCGCCGGCCAGGTCGAGCACGGTGTAGGCGGGGATGCGAGCGGGCAGGTAACTTGTGCCGCTGCCGAATGCCTGATCGGAATCCTGCCAATACTGCGCCGCCGACGAGACCGCGGTGAGGCTGAGCTTGACGCGCTGCTCCACGCGCCAGGTGAGGCCGGCCTTGGCGAGGTAGCGCGGCGCATAGGCCGGTACCCTGCCGACCTGGCCGGGGATCGCACTGGCGGTGAAGCGGGCGTCGAGCAGGCTGACACTGGCGAATGCCTCCAGGTGCTCGCCGCGTGCGGCCAGCGCGGTAGGTGCGAGGAAGTCGTAGTCGAGCTGGCCTTCGAAGCCGCGGTTGCGCGTGTCGCCGGTGTTCACCTCGACCACATCGGTGGCGTTGATGTGCCGTGCCTCGATGCGGTTCCTGAAATCGATCCAGAACAGGCTGGCGTCGTAATACAGGCCGGTGACCGGCACGCCGTGCACGCCGGCTTCCCACGACAGCGATTTCGACGGGTCGGGCGCGTGGCCGGGCACGATGTTGGCGAACGGCGAGGCCATGTCGAAGTAGCGCAGCGGTCGCCAGCCCTGCGAGACGTTGAAGTAGGTCTCGTTGCCGTGGCCGAAGTCGTTGCCGATGCCGAGGCCGAACAGCGGCACGGTGCGCGCGTCAGCCTCATGGATCAGCGGTCGGCTGAGGAAGGGCGGCCGCACCGTTTCCTCGACGGCTACGCGCTCGTGCTCCAGGCGCACCGAAGGCACGATATGGATCTCGTGCGGCAGCCGGAACACGTTCTCGGCAAACACCGCGGTGTAATCCGAACTGCGCGCCTGGCGCAGGCGCGGCGCACCGTTGCGGTCGTAGCGGTCGACGTAGAGGTCGAGGCTGCTCCACTGGCGGAACGGATCGTCGCCGTGGAACAGCACCGTGCCCGCGGTGAACGCGTTGCCGTGCCCCCAGGCCTTGCGCACGCGCAGATCCAGCCCCCGGGTGCGGAACTGCTCGTCCTGCAGCGTGGTGGCGGCGGGTAGCGGTTGCGGTGCCAACGCGCCGTTCGCCGCGCGGCTGGCCAGATCCTGGTAGGCGACCCACAGCTTGCCGGTCAGCCGCCAGCCATCGCCGAAATCGCGTGTATGGCCCAGCACCAGCTGGTCGCGATGCACCCAGTCGCGGTTCCATGGCGTGGGGGTGGCGCGCGGATCGGCTTGCCACTGTGGCTGGCTCAGCCGGCCCGGGTCGCCGGAATCGGCGGCGGTCGCGTGCAGGTCCAGCCACCAGACGTTCCTGCTGGCGGGGCGATACTCTAGGTAAAAGTCGGCCTGGCGCATCTGCGATTGCGCGTTCGGCCGCGTGCCGTCGCTGCGCACATAGGCCGCGTCCGCGCGGAAAGTCCATGCGCCGCGGCTGCCTTCGAGCGTGTTGTAGGAGGAGTACAAGCCGTGGTTGCCCACCACTAGCCCGGTGCTGGCCGAGAACGGCGTGCCGGGCTTGGGCCGCTTCGTGACTAGGTTGATCACCGGTGCGGGCTCCGGCCCGTACAGCAGGCTGGAGCCGCCCCGGATCAGTTGCACCTCGGCCAGGCTTTGCGCCAGCGGCATCGCGTACAGCGTGGGAAAGCCGATCCAGTCGCTTTCCAGCGGGATGCCATCCTGCATCACCAGCACGTATTCCGATTCCTGCGGATTGCCCAGGCCGCGGTAGCTCAGGTTGAACTGGGTGGGCGTTGGCTGCTGCGAGACCAGCACGCCCGGCGAACGCGCCAGCAGCTGCTCCAGGTTGTTGCCGATCACGGTGGGCTGCAGATCGAGGTGGGTGACCGTGGTCTTTTTGGTCACGGTGATCTTGGTGCCGGCCACTTCCGCCATCTGGTGCACGAGCTTGGCCTTCACGTAGCGGCGCCAGTCGTAGCCGTGCACGTCGATGCGCGGCAGGTCGGTGACCGATTGCCTGGCCGCCGGGGTCTGTTGCGCCACGGCGGTGGATGTGACGAGCGAAAGGACCGTGGACAGGGCAAGGGGCAGGGCGGCGCGATGGGGCATCGTGGCATGGAGGCAAAGTGGGAATAGCCGGTTATGGCGCATTCCCGGCGCGATCGCCATAGGCCAGGCGTTTACCGATGACGCCGCACCGATACTTGCGCAAGTCAGTGGCCTGGCCGGCTGGCACGGGGTTTCGCGAGAACTTGATGCCGGTCGCAAGGTGGCGACCGTGACTTCCGGGGCTTGAGTATGGGCCCCGGCTGCGCGATACAGCTCTCTTTCGTCACAGCGGAACCTTATCCATGCGTATGTCGCGCCGATTCGTCGTGCTTGCCCTGGGCGCCTTGATCAGCTGGTCCGCGCAGTCGGAGGTGGCGCCATCGTCCTACCAGGCCCTGCACTGGCGCTCGATCGGACCGTTCCGCGGCGGACGCGTGCTGGCGGTGTCGGGCATCCCGGGTGACGCACGGCATTTCTATTTCGGTGCAGTGGACGGCGGCGTGTGGGCCACGCAGGATGCGGGGCGCACCTGGCAGCCGATCTTCGACAAGGAGCCGGTGGGCTCGATCGGGGCGCTGGCGCTGGCGCCGTCGAACCCCAAGGTCATCTACGTGGGCAGCGGTGAGGCCGACATGCGCTCGGACATCGCCCACGGCAACGGCATGTACAAGAGCGTGGACGGCGGCAGGCACTGGACGCGCATCGGGCTGGCGGACAGCTACCAGATCGGCAAGATCCTGGTCGACCCGCGCAATCCGGACGTGGTCTACGTGGCCGCGCTCGGCCATGCCTACGGCCCGAACGCCGAGCGCGGCGTGTTCCGCAGCCGCGACGGCGGCAAGACCTGGACCAAGGTGCTGTTCAAGAACGACGACACCGGCGCGATCGACCTTGCCTTCAAGCCCGGCGATCCGGACACGATCTACGCCGCGCTGTGGCAAACCCGCCGGCCGCCGTGGAACGTGTACCCGCCCTCGAACGGTCCCGGCAGTGGCCTGTACGTGTCGCACGATGGCGGTACGCACTGGAGCCAGGTGCAGGGCGACGGCTTCCCCGCACATCCGGGCCGCATCGGCCTGGCGACCTCGGCGGCGCAACCGGACCGCGTTTACGCGCTGGTGGACGCCGGCGGCGGTGAAGGCGGCCTCTATCGTTCCGACGATGTCGGCGCGCATTGGAAGCATGTCACCGGCGATCAGCGCCTGTGGCAGCGCGGCTGGTACTTCGGCGGCATCACGGCCGACCCCAAGAATGCCAACCGCGTGTACGTGATGAACACCATCATGCTGCGCTCGGACGACGGCGGCGCGCACTTCCTTGCACTGAAGGGCGACCCCACCGGCGACGACTTCCACACGCTGTGGATCGACCCCACCGATTCCGACCGGCAGATCCTCGGCGTGGACCAGGGCACCCTGATCACGCTCAACGGCGGCAAGACCTGGAGCAGCTGGTACAACCAGCCCACCGCGCAGATCTACCATGTCAGCACCGACAACCGCTTCCCGTACTGGGTCTACGGCGCGCAGCAGGATTCCGGTGCAGTGGCGCTGCCCAGCCGCAGCGGCAGCGGGGACGGCATCACCATGGAGCAGTTCCACGAGATCACCCCCGGCGGCGAGAGCGGCATGATCGCGCCCGACCCGGACGATCCGCACATCGTCTACGGCGGTACGGTGGACAAGCTCGACACGCGCACCGAGCAGGTGCGCAGCGTCGATCCCACGCTGGCCTATCCGCTGGCGCACTACCGCGGTGCGTGGACGCTGCCGCTGGCCTTCTCCAAGCGCGGCAAACGGACGCTGTACTTCGCCAACCAGCGGCTGTTCCGCACCACCGACGGTGGCGACCACTGGGCTCCGATCAGCCCCGACCTTACCCGCGCGGACGCCGGTACGCCGGCCAACCTCGATGCGCCCACCGCGGTCGACGACAGCCACGTGGGCAAGCGTCGCGGGGTGATCTACAGCATCGCGCCCTCGCCGCTGGACGCGAAGACCCTGTGGGTGGGCACCGACGACGGCCTGGTCTGGCGCAGCACCGACGATGGCGCGCACTGGCAGGCGATCACGCCGAAGGCGCTCACGCCATGGTCCAAGGTGGCCGGCATCGAGCCCTCGCACTTCAATCCGAACGTAGCCTATCTGGCGATCGACCGACACCGTCTCGACGACGACACGCCCTACATCTACCGCACCACCGACGGTGGCAAGAGCTGGACGCGCATCGACAGCGGCATCCCCCGCAACAGCTTCGTCAACGTGGTACGCGAGGATCCACAGCGACGCGGCCTGCTCTACGCCGGCACCGAGCTTGGCGTATACGTTTCCTTCGACGACGGTGCACAGTGGCAGCCGCTGCAGCAGAACC
>JAJZGE010000230.1 GCA_021798675.1 Pseudomonadota bacterium
CGTTCGCCTTCGGCGGGCTGAATGCGGTACTGGCGCTCAAGCAAGCGCCGTAATCAGAGCGGCGGGCAGTGCCCGCCCTACAGGGCTTGCACCGCGCGCAGCGCGGACACTGCCTGCCGTCTTGATCTGCGCGAGCACCGCTCCCTCACCCTGCCCTCTCCCCGGCGGGGAGAGGGTCGTCAAGGCATCAGCCCTTCTTGGCCTTGGTCAGCAGCTGGTCAAGCAGGCTGATCGCCAGATCGATCTCGTCGTGGGTGATGTTGAGCGATGGCGCAAACGTGATCACGTTCTTGTACCAGCCGCCCACGTCCAGCACGAGGCCGATCGGCTTGCCGTTGTGCTCGAGGTCGCCGGCCAGGCCGATGTCGACCATCTTGTCCAGCAGCGCCTTGTTCGGGGTGAAGCCGTCGTCGGTGCAGATTTCAGCGCGCAGGGCGAGACCCAGGCCGTCGACGTCGCCGATTTCCTTGTGCCGTTTCTGCAGGTCGCGCAGGCCGTCAAGGAAGTGCGCGCCCTTCTCCGGCACGGTGCGCTCGTAGTCGAGCTCGTAGCCCATCTTGATCACTTCGAGGCCGAGCGAAGTGCCCAGCGGATTCGAGTTGAAGGTGGAGTGGGTGGAACCCGGCGGGAAGATGGTCGGGTTGATCAGCTCCTCGCGCGCCCACAGGCCGGACAGCGGATTGAGGCCGTTGGTGAGCGCCTTGCCGAACACCACCACGTCCGGCGTCACGCCGAAATTCTCGATCGACCACAGCTTGCCGGTGCGCCAGAAACCCATCTGGATCTCGTCGACCACCATCAGGATGCCGTACTGGTCCAGTACCTTCTTCAGTCCCTGGAAGAAGCCCATCGGCGGGATCACATAGCCGCCGGTGCCCTGGATCGGCTCGACGTAGAACGCCGCGTATTCGCACTGGTTGGTCTTCGGGTCCCACACGCCGTTGTATTCGGTCTCGAACAGGCGCGCGAACTGGTTCACGCAGCTGTCGGAGTATTCCTCGGCGGTCATGCCCTTGGGCCGACGGAACGGGTACGGAAACGGCAGGAACATCGCGCGCTCGCCGAAGTGGCCGAAGCGGCGGCGGTAGCGGTAGCTGGAAGTGATCGCCGAAGCGCCCAGCGTGCGGCCGTGATAGCCGCCCTCGAAGGCGAACATCAGGCTCTTGCCGTTCTTGAAGTTGCGCACCAGCTTGAGCGAATCCTCGATCGCCTGCGCGCCGCCCACGTTGAAATGCACACGGCCGTCGAGGCCGAACTTCTTCTTGGCATCCAGCGCGATGGTCTTGGCCAGCTCGATGCGGGTCTGGTGCAGGTACTGGCTGGCGACCTGCGGCAGCAGGTCGATCTGGTTCTTCAGCACGTTGTTCAGCCGCTTGTTGGCGTAGCCGAAGTTGACCGCCGAGTACCACATCTGCAGATCGAGGAACGGCACGCCCGCGGTGTCGTACATGTAGCTGCCTTCGCAGGTGCGAAAGATCTTCGGCGGATCGACGTAATGCACGGTGTCGCCGAAGGAGCTGTACTTCGCCTCGTCGGCGAGCAGCTGGGCGTCGTCGATGACGACCTGGGCGTTCTTGTCGAAAGCGTTCATGGGCGGGATCCGGAGAGGTTCAGAGAGACAGGGCCTGGGCGTGATGCGGGACATGCTCGGCCAGCAGGCTGCCGTCGAGCAGCCGCGGCAGCAACTCCAGCGCATCCTCGAAGCCGGTGATCGGCGCATACGGAATGCCGGCGGCGCGGCAATGCTCGATCAGGCGGTGCTTGGCAAACACGAAATCCACACGGTCGGCGGCGCAGAAATCCGACGCGCCATCGCCGATCAGCAGGGTGCGGGTGGCACCGGCGGCGCGGGCCTGTGCCACACAGGCGCACTTGCAGGTACCGCTGCGGCAACCTTCGGCCTGGAACGGCGAGGTCAGCTGCCACTGCTTCGGCGGCTCGGCCGGTGCCAGGTGATTGGCCGCCAGCGGCAGGTCGTCCAGCCCGTAGCGGCCGAGAATCTGGTGGATCGCGTAATCGAGGCCATCGCTGACCACGCGGATCGGCACGTTCAGCGCCCGCGCCTTCGCCACGAAACCGGGAAACGCGTGGTCGATCCACAGCCCGGCCAGGTGTGCATCCAGCTGCGGGCGCGTCATCTGCAGCAGATCGACCTGGCCGGACATGCACTCGCGCGAGCCGATGCGTCCGGCGCGCCAGTCCTGCTCCAGCACTTCCCAGCCCGGCCGGCCGAAGCGGTCGAGCAGCGAATCGATCACGTCCTCGACGGAGATGGTGCCGTCGAAATCACACAGGATGGTCCAACCGGAGACAGGCATCGGCAACTTGTTCATGGCATTCATGCGAACAAGGTTAGAAAGCCTGTCTTTCGGCCTCCTTTCCCTACCCAACGGTGGCTGAGCAAGGAGCCGCGGCATCACGCGAAGCACCTCGTTAGCACTTATGCTGTTTCTCCATGAGTTCTCGCCACCCGCTGTCCCGCCCCTCCGGCCCGCGCTGGCCGCTGCTTGCGGCCATCGCGGCGACGTGCCTGCTGTGCGCTTCCGCCAGCGCGGCCGCCGAGCAGAGTCCATTGATGCTGACCATCGGCGCCGGCCTGCAGCGCCAGGGCACCTGGCTTGGTGCCAAGGGCATGCGCAGCGAGGCACTTCCCTACATCGACGTGGAATGGGCGAACCACGTCAGCCTGTCCACGGTGGACGGGCTGCAGGTGGATTTCATCAACGGTCACGTCCTGCACGGCGGCATCTACGGCGATTACCAGTGGGGCCGCACGCGCGAGGAGCTGGGCGCCCTCGGCGGCACCGTCACCGCGCTGCCGCCGCGCTTCAATCTCGGCGGCTATCTCGAATGGCAGCTCACCGATCAGTTCGACCTCGGCACCAACCTCAGCCACGACATCAACGGCGCCGGCGCCTATCTCAGCGTCTACGCCGAATGGGACCTGCCCTCGATGGGCGTGGTCGAGCACTCGCTGCAGCTGCGCTGGCAGGCGCTGAACGCCTCGGCGATGAACCGCAACTTCGGCCTCAGTCCCGGCCAGGCCAGTGCGCTCAACACGGAGGCGTGGGACCCGGGCGCCGGCAGCGAGCTGGCCACACTGGAATACGATGTGTTCGTCCCCACCAGCCTGCATACCGGCGTGGCGCTGGGCCTGGTCTACGGACGCCTGCTCGGCAAGGCCGGCAACAGCCCGCTGGTGACCCGCTTCGGCTCGCGCCGCCAGCTCTCCGAATCGCTGGCGTTCGTGTATCACCTGTGAGCGCGTGACCGGCTATCGCGGCCGCACCATGCTCAGAACCCCGGCGGACGCTCCGCCGCCACGCCGGCCTTGCGCTCCAGCGCCAGCCCCACGCGGGCGATGGCGCCTTCCTCGAACAGGCGTCCGATCAGCGTGACGCCGTAGGGTACGCGGCGCGGCGGTGCGAAGGTGGGCAGCGGATGGTGCGGATCGGGCGCCCAGTCGCTGCGCGCCTGCGCCACCTCGACGAAGCCGGTGCGCAGGGTCAGCGAGGGATGCCCGGTCATGTTGCCGATCACCATCATCTCGTCGCGCAGCGACGGCACCAGCAGCAGGTCGACCTCGCCCATCACGCGCGCCATCTCCTGCGCCACCTTGCGGCGCAGCCGGTCGGCCTGCACGAAATCCACCGCGGAAAGGAAGCGCGCCTCGCGGAACAGGTTCGGCCACGCGTCCGGCGTCTGCATGCGCAGCTCGTCCGCCTGACCGCTCAGGGAGAGCTCCTCGAACGCGGCGGCGGCCTCGGCAAACAGCAGCAGGTTGAGCGTGTCGTACGGCCAGTCCGGCAGCGTCACCGGCGTGGGCACCAGGCCCAGCTGGCGCAATGATTCGAGCGCGGCGCGATCCACCGCGGTCGCCGGCGCCTGCTTCATCCACGCGGGCACGTAGCCGACCTTGAGCCCCTGCACCGGCGCGCTGGCGTCGTAATCCAGACGGCTGGGCAGGCTCGCCACGTCAGCCAGGTCCGGCCCGCTGATGGCGTGCAGCACCAGCATGGTGTCCTCCACCGAACGCGTGATGGGGCCGAGCTTGTCCATCGTCCAGCACAGCGTCATCGCGCCGTTGCGCGGCACGCGGCCGTAGGTGGGGCGCAGGCCGGTGGTGCCGCAGCGCATGCACGGGCTGATGATGCTGCCCTGCGTTTCGCTGCCGATGGCAAAGCCGACCAGGCCCGCCGCGGTGGCCGCCGCCGGCCCGGCGCTGGAGCCGGACGAGCCTTCCTGCAGCAGCCACGGGTTCATCGTCTGGCCGCCGAACCAGATGTCGTTGAGCGCGAGCGCGCCCAGGCTCAGCTTGGCCAGCAGCACCGCGCCGGCGGCGTTGAGCCGCTGCACCACCGCGGCATCTTCGGTCGGCACGCGATGGCGAAACGGCTCGGCCCCATAGGTGGTGGCGATGCCGGCGGTGTCGAGCAGATCCTTGGCACCCCACGGCACGCCGTGCAGCGGGCCGCGATAGTGGCCGGCGGCGATCTCGCGGTCGGCCTGGCGCGCCTGCGCCAGCGCGTGGTCTTCGCACAGGGTGATCACGCAGCGCAGTTTCGGATCGAGCCGCTGGATGCGCGCAAGGTAGATGCGCGTGAGCCGCGTCGAGGTG
The DNA here is from genome assembly GCA_021798675.1 of Pseudomonadota bacterium. The sequence goes on from JAJZGE010000230.1 coordinate 4,619, forward strand.
AGCTGGCGCGTGCGGATCCAGTGCGCCAGATGGGTCACCGGCGCGAACGCGATGTCCTCGTCATGCGCCGGCAGCGGCCCGACCTGGACGGCGCTG
>JAJZGE010000231.1 GCA_021798675.1 Pseudomonadota bacterium
GTCATGGCTGGCAGGTCGTGCTCGATGCTGTCCAGCGTGCGATTGAAGCACTCCAGGCCGCTGGGCGCCGCGGCCTTGAACGCCTTGAGCGCCGCGCGTGGCTGCTTGATCTCCACGCGGAATTCCACCGGCGTTTCCGCCACGCCGTCGCGCTTCGCCAGCGCCTCTACCGTGTTCGGCACGCCGCCGTTGCCGCTCAGGCCATGCGCCTGCAGCGCCTTCTTGTACAGCTCCTGCGCCGCGAACAGCGGTCGCCAGCGCTCGATGCCGCGGTCATCGCCGATGTATTCCTTCTTGAGCGCCAGCCAGCGCGCATAGGTCGGCGCGTCCAGCACCTGGTCCAGCGTCTTGCCGTCGGGATTCTTGCGCGCGCCATAGGCCGCGGGCAGCAGGAACAGCTTGCCGAAGAAACCGATGTCCGCCTTCAACTTGATCTTCGGCTCCAGCAACACCTGCTGCGACTGCGCGAGCACCTGCTGCACCTCATGCGACTCCCACTGCATGTGCCCCGGCAGCGGCGACAAGGTGCCCAGCACCCACAGCACATGGCCGTCCTTGCTCACCTTCCACAGCCCCGGGCCGGTGACCACGCCGCTGACCACCACCGGCGCCAGCAGAGGCACGTTGGCGGGTACCGGCGGGGGTGCCACGGAGGAAGCCGACTGCGCGAATGCCGGCGCAACGAACCAGCAGGCCAGCAGGATGGCGTAACGGATTGGCCGCATGCGACGGCACTCCTCATCAGTCGAGAGATTGAAGGACAGGCATCATCCTCGGACGGGCGGGATGCCTCGGCAGTTCCCGGCGAGTCGCCATCGTCCGCACGTCGGCTGCGATTCTGCACCGGTTCGCCCTGGTCGCGCTTCACAGCAGCGCCGCATGTCGACCATCCAGCCAGCGGCCATGCAGGCCCCTCCCTGAAACGCCGTCGCCGCCCTCCTTGCGGAGAGCGGCGACGGCATTTGCTTGCGGAGTCCCGAGGCCGGGTGAAATCCGCGATCAGAAGTCGACCGTGGCCGAGGCGAAGTATGCCCGCGGCTCCTCGTAGATCGCGCGGACGAAGGGTGTGTTGTCGACGGTAGTGTCGCCATAACCGAAGGTGTAGTAGTGGCGATTCAGCACGTTGTCCACGTACAGCGCCAGCTTCACGTCCTTCCACAGGCCGTCGCCGATGTGCACGGTATCGCGCACGGTGAAGTTGGTCACCGCGTAGCTGGGGATGGTCTCGGCAGCGGGCACGCCCGCGTTGTACTCATTGACGTACTGCGAACCGGAGTAGTGCTCGCTCACGTTGACGCGCCAGCCCTGCCACTTCCAACCGACACCGAGGTTGGCCAGATGCTTGGGCACGCCCGCCAGCGGCTGCCCGGAGTGGACAGTCTGGCCGGCCGTCGCGGACACGCCGGAACTGTTGGACACGGTGAAGCCGGAGGTGAAGTAGGCCTTGTTCTCGGCAACGTTGCCGTAGATGCTGAAACCGCCGAAGGAGGTGCGCAGGCTGTCCTGCAAGTCGAGCTCCGCACCCTCGTAGCGCGAGCTGCCGCCGTTGGCGGTACTCGACAGTCCAGAGGTTGGGTCGGTGGTCTGGATGAAGGTATTGGCGAAATTCTCGCGGTAGAGGTTGACGGCACCCTGGAAGCCGCCCTGCTCGTAGCGCACGCCCGCCTCGATGTCGCGTACGTACTCGGGGGAGACGTGCAGCGGCACCACGACCGTCTGCCCCGACGCGTTGGTCTGGCCGACGTTGTTGTAGTACGCCGCGATGCCCGGGAACTTGGCGGTCTTGCCCCACGCGGCATAGACGCTGACGTGATCGACCGGACGCCAGTTCAGACCGATGGTCGGCGAGGTGTAGTGCTCCTTGTCGGACACCGAGCCGCTGATCGAGTAGAAGAAGCCGGCATTGTCGAAATCGCGCGTGCGCGCGGACAGATACTTGAGGCCGGGCGTGACATGCAACGTGTCGTCGAACAGGCTGATCTCGTCCTGCACGAAGAGCGAGCCCAGGTCGCGGCTGTCGTGCTCGTCCCAGGCGTCGTTGTAGCCGGTGGTCAACGGCATCGACGGGGCGCCGTACCAGTATTCGGCGGAATGCAGCTTGGTATGCGAATAGTCGGCACCGAACTTCACCTCGTTGCCAGGCAACTCCAGGGTGAAGTGCGGCATGATCCCGTACTGCTGGGTGGTGTAGAGGTAGCTGTGGTAGGCGTTGCCCAGCACATCGCTGCCGAAGGTCGCCGCAGGGTTGTAGGTGGGACCTGCCGGATTACCCACCCAGAACTGGTAGTCGCCCGCCTGGTTCGGCAACGCATAGGGCTGCGTCGCACTCTGCGCAAAGGCAGGGTTGGAATAGGACTCGCGCTGGTAGTTCACGTTGCGCGCGTACACACGCACGTTGAACGACAGTACGTCGTTGACCCACATGCGGTCGCCCAGGATATAGGTGCCGCCGTGGTCCTTGTTGTAGCTGTTGCTCCAGTTCAGCGGCCAGCCGTAGTGGTAGCCGTACTGCTGGATCAGCGGCAGCGGTACGGTGTGCGGGGTGAAGCCGGCGTTGGTGTTGTAGATGGCGTAGGCGTAGAGCGTGCCGTTGGCGCCGTCGTAGGGCAGCTCACCGGCATAGTAGACGTTGGTGTTGCGATTGCCGGAGTTGTCCTGCCAGCCGCTGCTGGAATTGTGGCTGACGCTGACCAGGTTGCGCACGCCGCCGACCTCGCCCGTGTTCGCGGTGAGCCCGTAGAACCAGGTGCCGAAGCTGCCACCGCCGACGGTGGCCGAACCGCCGGCCTTGGCCGAGGGATCGCGCGGCTGGAAGGCGATGGTGCCGCCCAGCGAGTTGTACGAGGTGACCGCGGGGTTGTTGATGCCGCGATAGACATTGACGCTGTCGACGTCGTTCAGGGTCAGCGGGATGTTGTTGCGCGTCGACGCGGAATTGGTGGTGCCGCCGTTGAACGGGTCGTTGATCGACACGCCATCGAAGGTTTCCGAGAACTGGCCGCTGCTGAAGGCTCGGAAGGTGATGTTGGTGCGCACGCTGTTCGCCGCGGGGGTGCGCACGTTGACCGACGGCGTGCGCTCCAGCAGGCTCTGCACGCTCAGCATCGGCGAGGCGAAGCGGATCGCCGAGGGGCCGATCACCGAGGCGCTGAAGGCGGAGCTCATCGGAATGCGCGTAAGCGTCAGTTCCTGGGCGATGACCTGGACCGCCGAGAGGTTCTTGACCTCCTTCTTCCTGCTGTCTGCCTGGCTCTGCTTCTTGCCCGACTGTCCGGTCGCCACCGATTGCGCTTGCACTCCGGTCGCCGCGAAAGCCAGCAAGCCGGTGCCAAGCAGGGCGCAGTACAGCGGCATGCGCTTCAAGACATCCATCGGAAACCCCCTTGTGAGTGGTAATCGAGGCCATCGGCTTGTGCCGATGGCGTGCATTCAACGAGGGTGAAAATAGAGTGGAAGCATGACAGTCCCTTGGCAGGAAGCTGGCCCACTCAGCTGCTTGTCATGCTGACGTCAAGAATACGCGGCGTACGAGTAGCAAATCGCAAGAACTCGCCGCAACCGAACGGCGAAGCCGAAGACGGATCACTGATGTCCGGGCTGGCGCCTGATTCCCACGCTCAGGCCGATGCCATGACTATTCCATAAAAACAAAACGGGGCGCCAGGGCGCCCCGTTCTGCTTCATCCCCGCGATGGACGCTGCGCTACTTCACTTCAACCCGTCGAGCGCCGCATTGAACGTGGCGCTGGGCCGCATGGCGCTGGCCACCCGCGCCATGTCGGGGTGGTAGTAGCCCTGGATATCGACGGGCTTGCCCTGCGCGCCGTTCAACTCGCCGACGATGGTCGCCTCGTTGTCCGCCAGCGCCTTGGCCAGCGGGGCGAACTGGGCCTTGAGCCCTGCATCGTCGTCCTGCGCCACCAGCGCCTGTGCCCAGTACAGGGCGAGATAGAAGTGGCTGCCGCGGTTGTCCAGCTCGCCCACCTTGCGCGCGGGCGACTTGTTGTTGTCGAGGATCTTGCCGTTGGCCTGGTCCAGCGTCTTCGCCAGCACCTTCACGCGCGCGTCGCCGGTCTTGTCGCCGACGAATTCCAGTGAGGCCTGCAGCGCGAGGAACTCGCCCAGCGAATCCCAGCGCAGGTAATCCTCTTCCAGGAACTGCTGTACGTGCTTGGGCGCGCTGCCGCCCGCGCCGGTCTCGAACAGGCCGCCGCCGGCCATCAGCGGCACAATGGAGAGCATCTTGGCGCTGGTGCCCAGCTCCATGATCGGGAACAGGTCGGTGAGGTAGTCGCGCAGCACGTTGCCGGTGACCGAGATGGTGTCCTGGCCCTGGCGGATGCGCTCCAGCGAGAACTTCGTCGCCGCCACCGGATCGAGGATGCGGATGTCGAGGCCAGCGGTGTCGTGGTCCTTGAGGTAGCGCTCGACCTTCTTGATGATCTCGCGGTCGTGCGCGCGCTGCGGGTCGAGCCAGAACACCGCCGGGGTATTGCTGAGGCGCGCGCGCGACACGGCAAGCTTCACCCAATCCTGCACCGGCGCGTCCTTGGTCTGGCAGGCGCGCCAGATGTCGCCGGCTTCCACCGCGTGTTCGTGCAGTACCGTGCCGGCCTCGTCGATCGCCTTCACCACACCGTCGGCATGGATCTGGAAGGTCTTGTCGTGCGAGCCGTATTCCTCGGCGGCCTGCGCCATCAGGCCCACGT
>JAJZGE010000232.1 GCA_021798675.1 Pseudomonadota bacterium
CGCCTTCATGACGGTGGACTGGGACGGCAAGATCCGCATGGACCCGTCGTCGAAGTACGCGATGCAGCGGCTGATCACCCTGAAGGACCAGTACGACGTGGCGTTCGCCTGCGACACCGACCACGACCGCCACGGCGTGGTCTGCCGCAGCAGCGGGCTGCTGGAACCGAATCATTACCTGTCGGTGCTGATCGACTACCTGTACACGCACCGGCCGCAGTGGAGCGCGGGCGCTGCGGTGGGCAAGACGGTGGTCAGCACCGCGCTGATCGACCGCGTGGTCAAGCGGCTGGGGCGACGACTTTTCGAAGTGCCGGTCGGCTTCAAGTGGTTTTCCGAAGGCCTGTTCGACGGCTCGCTCGGCTTCGGCTGCGAGGAAAGCGCCGGCGCCGCGCTGCTGCGTCGCGACGGCTCGGTGTGGACCACCGACAAGGACGGCCTGGTGCCTGCGCTGCTGTCGGCCGAGATCACCGCGCGCGCGGGCAAGGATCCGGGCGAGCTGTATGCGCAGCTGACGCAGGAACTCGGCCGGCCGTTCGCCAATCGCGTCGAGGCCGCCGCCACGCCGGCGCAGAAGGCGAAGCTGGCCAGGCTGTCGCCGGATCAGCTGAAAAGCGATCGGCTGGCCGGCGAGAAGATCGAGCAGGTGCTGGACAAGGCACCGGGCAACGGCGCGGCGATCGGCGGCATCAAGGCGATTGCCGCCAGCGGCTGGTTCGCCGCGCGGCCGTCCGGCACCGAGGCGATCTACAAGATCTACGCGGAGAGCTTCCAGAGCGAGACGCACCTGCAGAGCCTGCTGAGCGAGGCGCAGACCATTGTGGATGCCGCGCTGGCCGGTGCATGACGCGGTCACTGGCCAGGGTGCATGACGCACGCGGGTCGGTGTCATGCGGTGGCCATGCGCCAGCGCAAGAATATGCCTTCGCGGAAGGCGTTTGCTAAGCACCGCCGCGCCATTATGCTTGGGCCGGCGCAATCCCACGGCTCGCCCGCCATCCCCTCGCCGCCACCCCGCCGGAGACCATGCATGTCAGTGATCCTTTCGCGCCCGCGCTATTCCGCACCCCGCCGCTGGCTGCACTGGGGCATGTTCGCGCTGGTGCTGCTGGCGTACGTGTGCATCAACGTGTTCGACCTGTTTCCCAAGGGCACCGCGCTACGCGCCAACATCCTGGCCGCGCACTTCGTGGCCGGCATCGCCGTGCTGCTGCTGGTGTTGCCGCGGCTGATGCTGCGCGTGCGCCATGTGGCGCCGCCGATCACGCCGGCATTGGCGCATCCGATGGCGCTGATGAGCAAGCTCACCCATCTGGCGCTGTACCTGTTCCTGCTGGTGCAGCCGCTGCTCGGCGTGATCACCCTGCAGGTGGGCGGCAAGCCGGTGACGCTGTTCGGCGTGACCCTGCTGCCGGCAATGTTCGGGCCGGGCAACCGCGCGCTGGGGCACCAGCTGGAGGATATTCATGGCACCATCGGCACCATCTTCTATTACGTGATCGGGCTGCACATCCTGGCTGGGCTGTGGCACCACTTCGTCCGCCGCGACGACACCCTGCAGCGGATGATCTGAGCTGACTCGCTGATCCACCCCGGAGTTCGTGCGCATGTCCCGACGCCACAGCGAACGCCATCGCACCAGCCGCATGAGCTGGCTGCGCGCGGCCGTGCTCGGCGCGAATGACGGCATCGTCTCCACCGCCAGTCTGGTGCTGGGCGTGGCGGCCGCGCACGGCACGCGGCAGAACATTCTGGTGGCCGGCATCGCCGGGCTGGTGGCAGGTGCCATGTCGATGGCCGCCGGTGAATACGTGTCGGTGCATTCGCAAGCCGACAGCGAGCAGGCCGACCTGGCGCGTGAGCAGCACGAACTGGAAACCGACGCCGCCGGCGAGCACAAGGAGCTGGCGGCGATCTATGTGGGCCGCGGGCTCGACGCGGCGCTGGCCAGGCAGGTCGCCGAGCAGCTGATGGCACACGACGCGCTGGATGCCCACGCACGCGACGAGCTGGGCATCACCGAGGCGCTCAAGGCGCGGCCGCTGCAGGCCGCCGGCGCCTCCGCGCTGAGCTTCGCCGTGGGCGCCGCGCTGCCGCTGCTGATGGTGTTGCTGGTGCCGGCGGCGGCCCTGCTCGGCGCAGTGTTCGGCACCTCGCTGGTGTTTCTGGCTATGCTCGGCGCGCTGGCGGCCCACACGGGGGGGGCCAAGATCAGCACCGGCGCCCTGCGCATCAGCTTCTGGGGCGCGCTGGCGATGGCGATCACCGCCGGCGTGGGCAGCCTGTTCGGCGTGGGCGGCTGAGCGGGCCCGTTGCTCCGCGGCACGGCAAAAACTTGACGTCCGCTTGACCCGGCAGCCGCCATCCTCGTGCGGCTATTCCACCGAGCCGCCGTTCCGGCGACGGCGTCCCCCGCCGAAGGATTCCCCATGACCGACCACGCGCTCGACCAGCAGTGCATCGACACGCTGCGCTTTCTCTCGGTGGACATGGTGCAGCAGGCCAACAGCGGGCATCCGGGCCTGCCGCTGGGCGCCGCGCCGATGGCCTACGCGCTGTGGACGCGACACCTCAAGCATCATCCGGCCAATCCGCACTGGGTCGACCGCGACCGCTTCGTGCTCTCCGCCGGGCACGGTTCGGCGCTGCTCTACAGCCTGCTGCACGTCACCGGCTACGCGCTCTCGCTGGACGACCTGAAGCAGTTCCGCCAGTGGGGCAGCAAGGCACCGGGCCATCCCGAGCGCGGCCACACGCCCGGCGTGGAGGTGACCACCGGGCCGCTGGGGCAGGGGCTGGCCAATGCGGTCGGCATGGCGCTCGCCGAGGCGCACCTGGCTGCCCGCTACAACCGCGATGGCCATACGGTGATCGACCACCGCACCTGGGCGATCGTCAGCGACGGCGACCTGATGGAAGGCGTGGCCGCCGAGGCCGCCTCGCTGGCCGGGCACTGGAAGCTGGGCAAGCTGATCTGCCTGTACGACGACAACTACGTCACGCTCTCGGCCGGCACCGACATCACCTTCTCCGAGGATCGCGCCAGGCGCTTCGAGGCATACGGCTGGCAGACCCTCAGCGTGGCCGACGGCAACGACGTGGCGGCGATCAACGCGGCGCTGGACGCCGCCCGCGCCGACACCACCCGGCCCAGCCTGATCCTGGTGCGCACGCACCTCGGCTACGGCTCGCCCGAGCAGGACAGCTTCAAGGCGCACGGTTCGCCGCTGGGCGTCGAGGACGTGCAAAAGACCAAGCAGAAGCTGGGCTGGCCAACCGCGCCGGCGTTCCTCACGCCCGCCCCGGCGCTGGCGCATTTCCGCGCAGCGCTGGCTCGCGGAGCGCAGGCGGAGGCCGCATGGAATGGACGTCTGGACGGCTATACGAAAGCGTATCCCGAACTCGCGAACGAGCTGCTTGGCCGTCTTCGCGGCGAACTTCCCGCCGGCTGGGACGCGGACATCCCGGAGTTCCCCGCCGACGCCAGGGGGCTTGCCAGCCGCGTCGCCAGCGGCAAGGTGATGAACGCGATCGCGCCGCGGCTGCCGGCGCTGGTCGGCGGCTCGGCCGATCTGGATCCGTCCACCTATACGCATCTGAACGGGCTGGGTGATTTCAATCCGCCGCTGCTGCCGGACGAGGACAGTCAGGGCTCCGACGCCGGCGGCTGGAGCCATGCCGGACGCAACCTGCACTTCGGTGTGCGCGAGCATGCGATGGGTGCGATCGTCAACGGACTGGCCGCGCATGGTGGCTTCGTGCCGTATGGCTCGACCTTCCTGATCTTCTCCGACTACATGCGCCCGGCGATCCGGTTGGCCGCGTTGATGGGCCTGCACGTGATCCACGTGTTCACCCATGACAGCCTCGCGCTGGGCGAGGACGGACCCACCCATCAACCGGTGGAGCAGCTGGCCAGCCTGCGTGCGATCCCCGGCGTCAGCGTGATCCGCCCCGCCGACGCCAACGAGACCGCGGTGGCGTGGCGCGTGGCACTGGCATCGAAGGACCATCCGGTGCTGCTGGCGCTGAGCCGGCAGGAGCTGCCCACGCTCGACCGCGGCCGCTACGCCAGCGCCGACGGGCTGCGCCGCGGCGCCTATGTGCTGAGCGATACGCGCGACGGCAAGCCGCAGCTGATCCTGCTCGCCAGCGGCTCCGAGGTGGGCCTGATCCTCGCCGCGGCGGAGCAGCTGCAGGCCGCCGGCGTCGCGGTGCGCTGCGTGTCGATGCCGAGCTGGGAACTGTTCGAGGCGCAGCCGCAGGACTATCGCGACAAGGTGCTGCCGCCCGCGGTGACCGCGCGGTTGGCGGTGGAGCTGGGCGTGGCGCAGGGCTGGGGCCGCTACGTCGGCGATCACGGCGACATGCTCGGCGTCGAGCGCTTCGGTGCCTCCGCCCCGGCCGGCGTGCTGCTGCGCGAATACGGCTTCACGGTGGAGAACGTGGTGGCGCGGGCGAAGGCGCTGCTCGGCCGCTGATGCGGGCAGCCTCGCCGCGGCGGCGATTCGCAAGAAGTTATTTACAAAACTGGTCAGTATGTTATTTTTGCCTCGGCCTCCCCACCCGAGCCTGACCCTTGTCCCGCCTGACGCCCGACCTGAAGTTCGCTTCGCCGGCCGCGCTCGCCTGTGCGCTGGGCCTGCTCACCACGCTGGCGCTGGGCGGCTGCGCCGTCGGCCCCGACTACCG
>JAJZGE010000233.1 GCA_021798675.1 Pseudomonadota bacterium
CGATCCAGCCCGGGCCGCGCACCGCCACGTCCAGCGCGCGCCCGGTGTGTTGCATCGGCCCCTGGCTGTCGTCGCGGCCGAGGCCCTCCGCCACCGCGTTGATGCGGCTGGGCTGGCCCGGCCCCAGCACCGGCAGGCTCTGGAACGCATCCAGCTCGCTCTTGAACGCGGTGGTGCTGGCGTTGGCCAGGTTGTGGCTCACCACGTCCTGGGCCCGCATGATCTGCGTGGCCCCGGTCATCGCGACGTAGAGGGAACGATCCATGACGGCTTACCTCGGGAGGCGTGCGCTTACCGCGACACGGCGCTGAACAGCGTGCTGGCCAGCGTGTTGTCGGTGGCCAGCACCTGCGCGTTGGCCTGGTAGTCGCGCTGCGCCTGGATCATGTCCACCAGCTGCGCGGTGGTGTCGCTGGTATTGGACTGCTCCAGCGCGCCGGATTGGATGTCGCCGTACTGGCCGCTGCCGGCCGTGCCCATCACCGCGGTGCCCGAGTCGGTGCTGGCCATCCAGCTGGCGCTGCCAAGCTGGCGCAGGCCCTGCAGGTTCTGGAAGTTGGCCATCGCCAGCTGGCCGATCTTGCTGCTTTGGCCGTTGGAGTAGTTGGCGGTGACGATGCCGGCGCTGTCGATGTCGATCGAGGCCAGCGCGCCGGCGGTGTAACCGTCCTGGCTGATGGTGCCGGCGGCGTAGCCGGTGCCGTACTGGGTGGTCTTGGCGAAGTTGACCGACAGCGTCTGCGGGTTGGCGCCGTTGCCGTAGTTCACCGGGTTGAAGGTGACGATGCCGTTGGCGGGCGTGACCAGCGCGCCGGTGGAATCGAAGGTCAAGGCCTGGGTCCCGGCGCTGTTGCCGTCCACGTAGAGGTTGACGTTCCAGGTGTTGTTGCCGGTCTTCACGTAGTACGCCGTGGCCTGGTGCGACGAACCCAGGCTGTCGTACACGGTGAACGTGGCCGACTGGTTGAAGGTGGCCGGGTTGGTGGGATCGAAGGCCAGCGTCGGCGGAGTGGCGTCCGCCGGCAGGTTGGACGAGACCACCGCCGTGGTGGTCGGCTTGGCCGAGCTCTGCGCGGTGACCAGGTTCAGCGGGCTCAACGTGCTGCTGTCGAAGGTGTTGCTGACGGTGCTGTAGGGGTAGACCTGCAGCTTGTCGCCGTTCTGGTTGACCACGTTGCCCGACGGATCCTGGTGGAACGCGCCGGCGCGGGTGTAGGCATAGCCGTTGCCGGTGTTGACCACGAAGAAGCCGTTCCCGCTGATCGCCAGGTCGAGGCTGTTGCCGGTGGTCTGGATGTCGCCCTGCGCAAACTGCTGGGCCACGTCGGCCAGGCGGGTGCCGCTGCCCACCGCGGTAGCGCTGAGGTTGATGCCGGTCACCGCGTAAATGTCCGCGAACTCGGCGCGCGACCCCTTGAAACCGGTGGTGTTGGCGTTGGAGATGTTGTTGGCGATCACGTTGAGATCGGACTGCGCACCGTTCAGGCCGCTGAGCGCTTGATTGAGAGCCATGTTTCGTTCCTCGCTGGAAAGTTGGGATCGGCGGTCAGTTGATCTGCGCGATCGAACCGAGCGGCACGCCGCCCACGCCGTTTACCTGCACGTACGTACCCACGCTGGAGCCGCCGTAGCCCACGCCGCTGACCGTGCCGCCGACGTAGGTGGAAAGCGCGTTGCCGGCCTGGTCGGCGGCGGTGATGCCATAGGTCCCGGCCGGCAGCGGGTTGCCGTTGTCGTCCTTGCCGTCCCAGCTGAAACTGCCGAGGCCGGCCTGCTGCGCGCCGAGGTCGATCGTGCGCACCTTCTTGCCGCTGGCGTCCGTGATGGTGAGTTGCACGTCGGAACTGGCATTGGTGACGCCCACGGCACCGCTCACCCCATTGCCGGCGTAGCCGATGCTGGCGGACGGCACCAGCACGTTCCGTCCGACCAGACCGACCGAGCCAAGCACCTGCGAGGTCTGCATGCCGCTGGAGACCTGGCTGGAGAGGTTGTTGACGGCGGTGTTGAGGTCCTGCGTGGATGCCAGCTGGCTGAACTGCGCCAGCTGCGCGACGAACTGCGTGTTGTCCATCGGATGGGTCGGGTCCTGCGCCTGCAGCTGCGCGCTGAGCAGTTTCAGGAAGTCCGCCTGGCTCATCGAATTGCCGAGCACATTGCCGGTTGCGCTCGACGCACTGCCGGAGCCCGTACTGCCGGCGGCAGCATTCGCGGTGGTGTTGTTGATCGTGGTCATGGCTGGAACCTCACTGGCCGAGGGTCAGGGTCTTGGTCATCAGCTGCTTGGCCGTGTTCATCACCTCGACGTTGTTCTGGTACGAACGCGACGCGGAGATCATGTTGACCAGCGCATCCACCGGGTTGACGTTGCTGCCGTAGACATAGCCGTCGGCGTTCGCCATCGGATTGCCCGGCTCGTAACGCACCGGAATCGCCTCCTGGCTCTCGGCGATGCCGAGCACCTGCACGCCCTCGCTGGCGCCGGCATCGGCGTTGCCGGTGCCGATGTCACCGCCGAGCTGCGCGGACTGCTGCTTGTGCACGGCCGCGAACAACGGCTCGCGCGCGCGGTAGGCGCCTTCCAGCGTGGAGGACACGCTGTCCGCGTTGGCAAGGTTGCTGGCCACGGTGTTGAGCCGCAGCGACTGGGCCGCCATGCCGGAGCCGGCCACATTGAAGACTGAAAAGAGCGAGGACATCACGGAGCTCCTGAAATGGCGGTGCGCAGCATGTGGATCTGCGCCGTTATGAACGAGAGGCTGGCCTGGTAGTGCACGCTGTTGGCGGCGAAGTCGGCCTTCTCGACCTGGGTGTTCACGGTGTTGCCATCCATGCTCGGCTGCGTTGGCACGCGGTATTCCAGCGGTGCGCCGGCGCCCTGGCCCGTCCCGTCGCCGATCTGGCCCGGGGAAGTCGTCTCCAGCGGCAACGGGCCACCTGCGCCGCCGGCCGCGGCCAGCGCCTTGCGGAAATCGATGTCGCGCGCGAGGTAGCCGGGGGTATCGGCGTTGGCCAGGTTGTTGGCCAGCACCTCGGCACGGCGCTGCCACAGCTCCAGGGCCTGGGTGTGGATGCCGAACAGGTTTTGCGGGATGGGATTCATTCGGTCTGCTCCGCGTGCGTTTGCCGCACGGAGCAGGAGGCAAGTTGCATGCCACTACGCCGAAACCCTTGCCACGCTTGGGCTGGCCGGGCCTGTGCCGCAGCGTGACGTCGCCACGACAGGGTCGGAGTCGATTTGTTGACGCGCCGCCGGCGGCGGGTTCAGCGCATCAGTCGGCGGTCGCCGGCAACAGCTCGAATACCGCCTGGGCCAGCAGGTCGGGCTGGAATTTGGCGACGAAGGCATCGGCCTTCACTTCCTTCACCATGGCTTCGTTGAAGCCACCACTGAGCGAGCTGTGCAGCACCACCTTCAGCCGGCACAGCTCCGGCGACTCGCGGATGGCACGGGTCAGCGCGTAGCCGTCCAGCTTGGGCATCTCGATATCGGACACCACCAGTTTCACGCCATCTTCCGCGTCGCCGACGGCCAGCTTGCGCAGCTTGTCCAGCGCCTCGCGCCCGTCCTTCGCCACCACGCACTCGATGCTCATCTGCTTGAACAAGGCCACCAGGCGGCGGCGCGCGATCAGCGAATCGTCCACCACCATCACCCGGCGCGGCGACAATTGGCGCGCGTCGGCGAGGCGCTGCATCTGCGCGGAAAGATCCGCTGGCGCCGAATCGATGCTGGCCAGCACCTGCTCCACGTCGACCACCGCCAGCAAGGCGCCGTCGATGCGGGTCACCGCGTTGACCTTGTTGCCGAAGCCTAGTGCTGCCGGCGGCTCCGCCATCTTTGCGCCGTCGCACTGCACCATGCGCTGCAGGTCGGCCACCAGGAAGCCCTGCACCGAACGGCTGAACTCGGTGACCATCAGGTGCGCGGAGGGTTCGTCGCGCAGCGGCGGATAGCCCAGCGCCGCGGCCAGGTCGATCACCGGGATGGTCTGTCCGCGGTAGTCGCAGCTGCCGGCCAGCAATTCGTGGATGCCCATCATGCGTTCCAGCGGCGGGCGGCGCATCACCTCGCGCACCTTGAATACGTTGATGCCGAACAGCTGCGCGTCGCCGAGGCGGAACAGCAGCATGGCCACCCGGTTGTGACCGGCCAGCCGGGTATGTTGCTCCACCTTTTCCAGCAGCGTGCCGCCCATGCGGACTCCTCGCGAGTGATCCTGCCGACGCAGCGGCCGTACGCGCAGGCTATCGGCCGGGCCGCCGGCCGCTTGAGTGCGATCCGGCACCTTCGCGGATGGCACATGGCTTGCTTTCTCAAGCCCAGACGGTTTTGGACGATGCAGTCCTCTGCTATCGCCAACCGCCCACACGACACAAGGTGACTCTTACCTCATGAGCCTGATCTGGAATCAGCACCTCGCCCCCCTGGTGGAAGCCGCTGCCGCCGGCGACGAACCCAGGCTCGCCGCGTTGCGGCGTGCGTACCCGCGCGCCGCGCAGATGCTGGCCCCCTTGCTGGCCCGTGTCGCCAGCCGGCCGCCCGCCGCGGTGGCGTTGCAGGCCGTGGAACAGCAGAGCCTGGTGCTGAGCGCCGTGCAGCAGCTTGCGCGCGAACAGACCGCCATGGACAAGGCCGCGGCCGAGGGCCGCAGCAGCGTCGATCGCTTGACGGAGGGTAGCG
>JAJZGE010000234.1 GCA_021798675.1 Pseudomonadota bacterium
GGTGAACATGCTGCTGGAATGCGCCCGGCCGAAGTCGCCGGATTTTCGTCCGCAGGACATGCATGCCATCGTCGACAGCGTACTCAACCTGATCGCGTCACGGGCCGAGGTCGCCGGCGTGCATCTGGAGCGGGATCTGGAGGCGCAGGGCGTGGTGTTCGCCTGCGATCGCGAACAGATGATGCAGGTGCTGCTCAATCTGGTGCTGAACGCGCTGGAGTTTGTCAGCAGCGGCGGCAGGGTTGCGGTAAGTACCTACCTGGAAGCGGGCGCGCTGTGGCTCTCCGTGGCTGATGACGGGCCCGGCGTTCCGCCGGCGATCCGCGAGCTGATCTTCGATCCGTTCTTCACGCGCCGCCAGGGGGGTATCGGTCTCGGACTGACCATCGTGCAGCAGATCGTGCAGGCGCACGGCGGCGAGATTTTCGTCACCGACAGCCCCTGGGGCGGCGCGGCGTTCAACATCCGTCTTGACATGAATTTAGCTGGGTGAGGTGCAAGTGAAGCGAATGCTGGTGGTCGACAACGAGGCAAGGATGCGCCAGATCCTGGAGCTGGCGCTCGGCAGCATGGGCCATGAGGTGGTGCAGGCCGCGGACGGAGTGGAGGCGCTGGCCGCCATCGATGCCACCCGCTTCGATCTGGTGCTGACCGATCTGCGCATGCCGCGGATGGACGGCATGCAACTGCTGCGCGAGTTGCGTGAGCGTGGCGAGGAGGTGCCGGTGATCGTGCTGACCGCTTACGGCACGATCGAGACCGCGGTGGAGGCGATGCGGCTCGGCGCGTCGGACTACATCATCCGGCCGTTCGAGATCGAGACGATCGAGCTGGCGGTGACACGCACCCTCGCGGTCAGCGTGGTGCAGCGCGAAAACCGCTTCCTGCGCGATGAGGTGTCGCGCGGCTGGGGCGAGTTCATCGGAGTCAGCGAGAAAATGCAGGCGCTGTATCGGCTGGTGCAGCAGGTGGCGCCGGCGCGCAGCAACGTTTTCATCGTCGGCGAGACCGGTACCGGCAAGGAACTGGTGGCGCGCGCCCTGCATCACGCTTCCGGCCGCAGCGGATTGTTTGTGCCGATCAACTGTGCCGCGATTCCCGCCGAGCTGCTGGAGAGCGAACTGTTCGGGCACGAAAAGGGCGCCTTCACCGGCGCCGCCCGCGGCCGCGTGGGCAAATGCGAGCTGGCCAGCGGCGGCACCATTTTCCTGGACGAGATCACCGAGATGCCGCTGGCGCTGCAGGCCAAGCTGCTGCGCGTGGTGCAGGAGGGCACCATCGAGCGGCTGGGAGCGAACGTGACGATGCCGGTCGATCTGCGGATCGTGGCGGCTACCAATGTGGATCTGCAGCAAGCGGTGGAATCGGGACGGCTGCGCCAGGATCTTTATTTCCGGCTGAATGTGGTGCGTATCGACGTGCCCCTGCTGCGTGACCGGCGCGAGGACATCGCGCTGCTGGCGCAGCATTTCCTCGGCAAATACGCCAGCGAACTCGGCCGCCCGCCACCGCGGCTGACGCGGCAGGTGCTGGAGCGGCTCGAAGCGCATGGCTGGCCGGGTAACGTGCGCGAGCTGGAAAACCTGATGGAACGGGCGATGGTGCTCAGTGAGGGGCAGGAGATCACCTTGCAGCACTTTCCCGCGAACATGCTGCGCGAGCGTCAGCCGGCGACGGAGCCGGAGCCGAGCATGTCCGTCGGCACCGACGCACTCTCGTTGCGCACGCACGTCGACGCACTGGAAAAACGGCTGATCGAAGCGGCGCTGGCGCGCAGCGACAACAACAAGGCGGCGGCGGCACGGCTGCTGGAAATCAGTGAGCGGGCGCTGTGGTACAAGCTCAAGCGCTACGAGCTGTAGGCGCGCAAGCGTCAAGGCGACGGTGGCTGCCCGCGCGCGTCCAGCCCTTGCCACGATGGGATCAGTCCTCGACGCCCGGCGGTCGCTGGCGGTGCGCTTCGGCCTGCACCGCGATGTACTGCGGCTCCTCGCCATCCAGGCGCAGCGCGGTGAGCTGCCCGCCCCACACGCAACCGGTGTCGATCGCATGCACGCCGAGCCCGGCGAAGCGGCCCAGCGCCGACCAGTGGCCGCACACGATGCGGGTATCGCGGCGGCGCATGCCGGGTACCTCGAACCACGGATACAGGCCGGGCTTCTGCGTGCCGGGGATGTCCTTGGCCTCGAAGTCGATGCGGCCGTTGACGTCGCAGTAGCGCATGCGGGTCATCGTGTTGATGGTGGCGCGCTGGCGGTCCAGACCCTGCAGCCGGCTCGACCACGCTGCCGGGCGGTTGCCAAACAGGTTGCGCAGCAGCCGCGGATGGCGCGGGCTGGACAGCTCGCGCTCGACCTCCTGCGCGGCCCGCTGCGCCTGGCGCAGCGTCCACTGCGGCGCCAGCCCGGCGTGGATCATGGTCCAGTTGAGCTGCTCGTCGTGGTGCAGCAGTTTCTGCGAACGCAGCCACTCGAACAGCACCGGTGCATCCGCGGCGAACAGCACCTCGCGCAGCTCGGGGTTTACCCGCGCCTGTGCTTCGGCGCTGCGCATGGCGATCGCCAGCAGGCTCAGATCGTGGTTGCCCAGCGTGACCACGCTGGATTCGCGCAGGCCGTGGATCAGCCGCAGCGTTGCCAGCGACTGCCCGCCGCGGTTGACCAGGTCACCACAGAACCACAGCCGGTCGTGCGCCGGATCGAAGCGCAGCTTGTCCAGCAGCCGCTGCAGTTCCGGATAGCAGCCCTGCACATCGCCGATCGCGTAGGTGGCCATGTCAGCGCAGGGCCATCAGTGCAGCGTGCGCGGAATGGACAGGGTGAAGGTCGGAATCGGTGCTTCGAACTCGGTGCCATCGTCGGCCAGCATCTGGTAGCTGCCGCCCATGGTGCCTACCGGTGTCTCCAGCACGGCGCCGGAGGTGTATTCGAAATCGTCGCCCGGGCGCATCCACGGCTGTTCGCCGACCACGCCGTCGCCGCGCACTTCCTGCACCTTGCCGTTCGCGTCGGTGATCATCCAGTGGCGGGTGAGCAGGCGTGCGGGCATGCTGCCGGCATTGCGCAGGGTGATGGTGTAGGCGAAAACGTAGCGATTGTCACCGGGCTTCGATTGATCGGGGACGAAGCGGGTTTCGACCTGCACGTCGATCGTGTAGGAAGATTTTTCAGTCATGCCCGGATTGTAAGGCCTGTCGCCGCGAATCGGGCAGCGCCCGATGCGCCCGCCGCGAAGGGCGCCTTCAGACGCCTGTGCACATCTTTGCCAGGCGCACGAAGTCGGCGGGGGCGAGCGTTTCGGCGCGCGCCTTCGGGTCCACATCGGCGCGGCGGATCGCGTCGCTGTCGAGCAGCGGCTTGAGCGCGTTGGCGAGCGTCTTGCGGCGCTGCCCGAAGGCCGCCTTGACCACCGCATGGACGTCTGCGGCGGGCGCGTCGTGGCGCTCGTGCGCCGCCAGCGGCAGCAGCCGCACCACGGCGGAGTCCACTTTCGGCGGCGGCCGGAACGCCTCCGGCGGCACCTCGAACAGCGGTTCGACGCGGCACGCCAGCTGCAGCATCACCGACAGCCTTCCGTATACCTTGCTGCCTGGCGCGGCGGCCATGCGTTCCACCACTTCCCGCTGCAACATGAAGTGCAGGTCGGCGATCGCCGCGAAATGCTCGACGCAGTGAAACAGGATCGGGCTGGAAATGTAGTACGGCAGGTTGCCGGCGACGCGCAGCCGCGGCACGCCATGGCTGTGCGCCAGCGCGCTGAAGTTCACCTTCAGCACGTCGGCGTGGATGATGTGCAGCGCGCCCACGCCGGCCGCGCGTGCCTGCAGGGCCGGGATCAGGTCGGTATCCAGTTCGATCGCAGTGAGCCTGCCGGCGGCCGCCAGCAGCGGCAGTGTGAGCGCGCCCTCGCCGGGGCCGATCTCGACCACGAAATCGTCCGCGTGCGGCGCGATCGCGCTGACGATGCGCTCGATGTAGCGGCGATCGTGCAGGAAGTGCTGGCCAAAGCTTTTCTTGGGGCGGGCGTTCATGGGGTGGGTGATTCCGGCGAGTGCAGCCCCTCATCCCATCCTTCTCCCGGAAGGGGATAAGTGGAATGAGTGGCGCGGCGCGTCACGAGTTCCAGCGCCATGCGCGCCGCGGCGATCAGGCTGGACGGATCGGCGCGGCCGCTGCCGGCCAGGTCCAGCGCGGTGCCGTGATCGACCGAGGTGCGGATGAACGGCAGGCCGAGGGTGAGGTTCACGGTGCAGTCGAACGCCTCGCTTTTCAGCACCGGCAGCGCCTGGTCGTGATACATCGCCAGCACGGCATCGTAATGCTGACGCTGCGCCGGCACGAACGCGGTGTCGGCCGGCAGCGGGCCGAGCAGGTGCATGCCCTCGGCGCGCAGCGCATCGAGCACCGGTATCAGCACGTCGATTTCCTCGCGCCCGAGATGGCCGCCTTCGCCGGCGTGCGGATTGAGGCCGAGCACCGCAATGCGCGGTTCGGCCACGCCGAACTTGTGGCGCAGCTCGGCGTGCAGGATGCGCAGCGTGCGTGTCAGCGCGGCTGGGGTGATCGCCGCCGGCACCTTCCCCAGCGGCAGGTGTGTGGTGGCAAGTGCGACGCGCAGCGCGGGGCTGGCCAGCATCATCACCACGTCGGCGTGCGCGCGCTCGGCGAAAAATTCGGTGTGCCC
>JAJZGE010000235.1 GCA_021798675.1 Pseudomonadota bacterium
CATGTGGCTGGACTGCGACGACGCCGAGCTCAACGCCCGCCACGCCGGCGCGCAGACCTGGCGACCCAGCGACCTCGGCGCCTTTGCCGCGCACGTGCACGGCGCGGGCGACCGCCACGCGCTGCTGATCGACTGCAGCGCCAGCGAGGCGGTGGCCGCGCACTACCCGCGCTGGCTGGCTGCCGGCCTGCACGTGGTGACGCCGAACAAGCTGGCCGGCAGCGGCCCGCTCGATCGCTGGCAGGCGATCCGCGCCGCATGCGCGAACGGCGCGCGCTTCCGCTACGAAGCCACCGTCTGCGCGGGCCTGCCGGTGGTGCAGACCCTGCGCGACCTGCTCGACACCGGCGACGAACTGCTGGCCGTGGACGGCATGTTCTCCGGCACGCTGGCCTGGCTGTGCAACCGCCACGACGGCCAGCAGCCGTTCTCCGCGCTGGTGCGCGAGGCGCTTGCACTGGGCTACACGGAGCCCGATCCGCGCGAGGACCTCTCCGGCCTCGACGTGGCGCGCAAACTGGTGATCCTCGCGCGCGAAGCCGGCTGGCCGCTCTCGCTGGAACAGGTGGAAGTGGAGAGCCTGGTGCCGCCCGCGCTGGCCGCGTTGCCGCCGGACCAATGCATGCAGCGCCTGCACGAACTCGACGCCCCGCTGGCCGCCAGGCTCGCCGAGGCGCATACCCGCGGCGGCGTACTGCGCCACGTCGCCAGCCTCGACCGCCACGGTCGCGCCAGCGTGCGCCTGGCGGTGCTGCCCACCACGCATCCGTTCGCGCACACCCGGCTGACCGACAACGTGGTGCAGTTCCGCACGCGCCGTTACTGCGACAATCCCCTGCTCGTGCAAGGCCCCGGCGCCGGACCGGAGGTGACCGCGGCCGGCGTGTTCGCCGACCTGCTGCGCATCGCCGAATCGCTGGAGGCGCAGGCATGAACGCCACCACCCTGCTGCAGGAACCCATGAACGCCTCGCCGTCCCGCCCCGCTCCCCGCCGTGTCCGTGCCACCGCTTTCGCACCTGCCTGCGTCGGCAATGTCGGCGTGGGCTTCGACATCCTCGGACACAGCATGGCCGGCGCCGGCGACCGCGCCGAAGTGCGCCGCATCGACGAACCCGTCGTGCGCATCGCGGCGATCCACGGCACCACCCACCCCTTGCCGCTGGACGCGCAGCACAACACCGCCGGCGCCGCCCTGCTTTCGCTGCGCAAGGCGCTGGGCCTGCGCCATGGTTTCGAACTCGAGCTGCACAAGGGCATCGCGCTGGGTTCCGGCATGGCCGGCTCGGCGGCCTCCTGCGTGGCCGCGCTGGTCGCGGCGAACGCGCTGCTGGAGAAGCCGTTGCCGCGCGAGGCGCTGTACGGTTTCGCGATGGACGGCGAGGCGGTGGCCAGTGGCGGCCGCCATGGCGACAACGTCGGCCCGCAACTGGTCGGCGGCCTGGCCTTGTCCACGCACGACCGCGTGCTGCGCATCCCGGTGCCGGCCGACTGGCATTGCGCGCTGGTGCATCCGCATTTCGTGCTGGAGACGCGCAAGGCACGCGCGGCGCTGGCCGGCGACTACAGGCTGGGAGAATTCGTGGCGCAGAGCGCCAACCTCGCGTTGTTGCTCGCAGGATGCTTCCGTGGCGATGCCGCGCTGGTGCGCGACGGCCTGAAGGACGTGCTGGTGGAGCCGCGGCGTGCGCCATTGGTGCCGAACTTCGCCCGCGTGAAGCAGGCGGCGCTCGACCATCGAGCGATGGGTGCCAGCATCTCCGGCGGCGGGCCCAGCGTGTTCGGCTGGTTCGAACATCGTGCGGAAGCAGCGGCGGCTTCGGTCGCGATGCGGGCGGCGTTTGCCGAAGCCGGCCTGGACAGCGATGTGTTTGTCGCGCCGATCGACGGGCCGGCGGCAGAGTTGGTCGACGACGAGGTGGCAGCATGACTCGCAAGGCTCATCGCCCTCTACCCTGCGGGGAGAGGGTCGGGGTGAGGGGTGGGTGCTCGCGACAACCTTTCGGTTCTGCACACTGGCTCGCCTGCGGCAGGCTTTCGGTTGTCTGCCGGCGCCCGAGCCACTTCTCTTTGCTGGCCCACGCCACCGCCAGGAACGGTGGCGAACGGCGAAGCCGGCCCGGAGGACGCTGGGCAGGATGCCCGGAGTCAAGAGAAATGACCAAGCGAAATGGCCTGGTTCAACCCGCCAGAACTGCAAGCAGGCCATGTCGAGGAGGCTGGAACTGCATCCGGCGACACGCGCTTCACAGCGGCCACTCCGCGCCGTACCTGAAGGCTGAGGACAACAAGCAGTCACGTGTGATGGAGGTGGGCCATGACTGAGTCGCTGCGTTATCTCAGCACGCGCGGCGGTGCGCCCGCGGCGACGTTGGGCGAAGCGGTCGCTGCGGGGTTGGCGCCGGATGGCGGGCTGTATGTGCCCGAGCGCTTGCCGACGCTCACGCCGGCGGACTTCGATCCGGACGGCTCGCTGGCCGACACCGCGGCCACCTTGCTCGCACCGTTCTTCGCGGGCGATCCGCTCGCCGCCGGGCTGCCGGCGATCTGCGCGGAGGCGCTGGATTTCCCAGTGCCGCTGCGCGCACTGCCGCAACGCAACGCGCAGATGCTGGAAGTGTTCCATGGCCCGACCGCGGCGTTCAAGGACGTGGGCGCGCGCTTCCTGGCCGCGTGCCTGCGTCGCCTGCCACGCACCGACGCGCGGCCGCTCACCATCCTGGTGGCCACCTCGGGCGACACCGGCGCCGCGGTGGGCGCGGCGTTCCATCGCCAGCCTGGCGTGCGCGTGGCGATCCTCTATCCCGATGGCCTCGTCTCGCCACGCCAGGCACACCAGCTTGGCTGCTTCGGCGACAACGTGCAGGCCTTGCGCGTGGCGGGGCGTTTCGACGACTGCCAGCGCATGGTGAAGGCAGCGCTCAACGATGCGGAACTGCAAGCCGCCGTGCCGCTCAGCTCCGCCAACAGCATCAGCCTCGGCCGCCTGCTGCCGCAGATGAGCTACTACGCGCACGCCGCGCTGGCGTTCTGGCGCGAACACGGCGAGCCGCTGAACTTCATCGTGCCCACCGGCAACCTCGGCAATGCGCTGGCCTGCCTGTGGGTGCGCGCGATGGGCCTGCCGCTGGGCGAGGTGCGCCTGGCCTGCAATGCCAATGCCACCCTGCCGGAGTTCTTCGCCGGCGGCGACTACCTGCCACGCGAAGCTGTCGCCACGCTGGCCAACGCGATGGACGTGGGCGCGCCCAGCAACTTCGAGCGCCTGCGCTGGACCTTCCGCGACGACGCCACGCTGCGCCGCACCCTGCAGGCCGAAAGCGTGGACGACGCCACCATCCGCCGCACCCTCGCCATGCACGCCCGCGAACACGGCGAGACCTTCTGCCCGCACACCGCCACCGCGATGCACCGTCTCGATCGCCTGCGCGGACAGGGCGACGACCGGCCATGGGCGGTGGTCGCCACCGCGCACCCCGCGAAGTTCGAGCAGGTCGTCGAGCCGCTGCTCGGCCGCATCCTCGACGTCCCACCGGCGTTGGCGGCCATGCTGCAGCGCTCGGCCAGCGCGGAACCACTGGCTGCGGAAGATGAGGCATTGAAGCGCTGGCTGCGCTGAAATGCCCGCGCCCGGCAGGGGCGTACGCCAGTCGCAAACCGATGCCAAACCTCAAAACCTTTGGCAAAGACACCTTGCGACACGACCTGGCGAGTAATCAACGTTCGAACCCGCATTGAAGCTACGCGATTGGCCGAGACAAAATCGCACAATGGATTCTGGACGGCCATCCGTCCATACGTCCAAAAGACGATTCCAGTCGCATCTGAAAAATCGTCATGAGAAAAGTGTTGACACGCCCGGAAGGCAGGCGTACGGTCGATGGCATGTCGCAGCGCAACAGCCACCGCAGCATCACCGCCAGGTACCGTCTCCCGACGGTCGCCGGCACGCTGCGCCTTCGCGGCCTGCTCCTTCTTGCCCTTGTACTCGTACTCCTTATTACCAACGGAGGTGCGGGCTGAGGGCATGTGTCCAGGTAGCTAGAAAAACCTGAAAACACCCGAAGAACCCCGCACCAGAAATGGAGCGGGGTTTTTTGTTGCCCTCGGCCTCGCGCCCACACAGCGGAGCGAAGCGATGGAAACCCAGCAGAACGACCCGCAAAGCGAGATCGGCGACGTAGCCGCCGAACACGTGCGCATCTTCGACACCACCCTGCGCGACGGCGAACAGACGCCCGGCTTCTCGATGGACCGGCGGGCCAAGCTGCGCATGGCACAGATGCTCGAATCGCTGGGCGTGGACGTACTGGAGGCCGGTTTCCCGCAGGCGTCGCCGGACGATTTTGCTGCAGTCGCGCAGATCGCCCGCACCCTCACCCGCACCACCGCCTGCGCCTTGGCGCGCTGCGTGCCGGGCGACATCGACAGCGCGGGTCGCGCACTGGAATCGGCCCGGCGCTCGCGCATCCACGTGTTCCTCTCCACCAGCCCACTGCACCGCGAGCACAAGCTCAACATGAGCAGGCAGCAGGTGCTGGATGCCGCCGTCGCCGGCGTGGAACGCGCCATGCAGCTGGCGCACGAGGTGGAATTTTCCGCCGAGGACGCGATGCGCACCGAACCGGAGTTCCTGGTCGAGGTGTTCGACGCCGCCGCCGCCGCCGGTGCCACCAC
>JAJZGE010000236.1 GCA_021798675.1 Pseudomonadota bacterium
GCTCGGAGCCGTACAGAAGGTAGTGCTTGGGCATGGCGTGGCTCGGGCGAACGGTGACGGATGGCGACGAAGGATACCGGTCTTGGCGAAACCCTCGCCCTGATTGCTCTCCGCTCAGCGATCGATGCCGTGTTGACGGAGCGCGGCGGCCGCGCGCGCCACCGATTCGGGGTTGTTGACCATCTCGAAATGGCGCATGCGCTTGTACAGCGCGTAACTGGCGGCGGTGTGCGCGATCACGAAGCCGCGCCAGCCGTCCAGAAACGCCAGCCGGAAGACATAGTCCTTGAGGAAGGCGGTGGCGAACACGAACGGCGCCTGCCACATGCGTACCGGCTTGCCCTTCTCCAGCCAGTCGCGGCATTTCAGCTCGGCGTAGCGCAGTACCTTGAGCTGCTTGTGCACCAGGGTCGGGTTGTTGAGGTGATTGAACGGCGCGCGCAGCGTCGGTGCGCTGCCGTCGAAGCGCAGCGATTCGTGCACGCGGGTGTCGCTCCAGCGCGCGCGGTCGCGATGGTACAGGCGCGCCAGCCGCTCGCCCATCGCCGGGCGATACCAGCGCATCGGCCGGCCCATGTAGATCGTGCGGCGGCGCAGGTACGCTGCCGGGGCGTCGCTGGCCATCAGTGCCGGCAGTCGCTGCTGCAGTTCGGCGGCAAGCTCCGGCGTGAGGTATTCGTCCGCATCCAGCACCAGGATCCACGGGTGCCGGCACTGGGTCGTGGCGAAGTTGCGCTGCGCGCCGAAGCCGAGCCAGTCCTGCGCCACCACGCGCGCGCCGTGCGCCTGCGCGACGGCCACCGTGGCGTCGTCGCTGCCGCTGTCCACCACCAGCTTGTCGGCCGCGAACGGCACGCTGTCGAGACAGCGCCCGATGGTGTCGGCCTCGTTGTGGGTGATGACGGCGAGGGTCAGCGGCAGCGTGGGCATGGCGGCGATTCTAGCCGATCCCTCGCGCCGCTCAGGGCGCGCGCCCGCCGGTGTCCGGATTTACCGGAACGTCATCACGCGGATGGCACAATCCCGCGTCGCACCAAGCATGGAAGCCAGCGGGATGAGAGCGGTTGACGAGCACACAGGTATAACCGGACAGATGGATACGCCAACCACCATCACGGTCACTGGCATGCGCCAGCTCTGGGCCGGGCAAACGCCCGCGCATCGGCTGCTCGGCGTGGGCCTCGCCTGGGTGATGCTGGGCATGCTGGTGATGCCGGCGGGCGTCTCGCTCAATCCCAGCCGCGCGTTTCAGCTCAGCCTGCTGCTGTTGCTGTACCTGCCTGCGCTGTGGACGATCGGCACGCACGGCCGGCTGATCCGCCAGCAGCTGTGGCCGCAGTGGTCGTTCCGGGTGTTCCTGCTGCTGCTGGGCTGGGCGCTGCTGTCGCTCGGCTGGGCCGGCCTGAAGCGGCCGGCCGAGGAGGTGGGGCGGGTGCTGGGCGTGGTGCTGTTCGCGCTCGGCTGGTTTGTCTGGGCGGCACCCGACGGCCGGCGCGGGCTGCTGTTGCTGCGCTGCGTCGGCATCGGCATGGCCCTGTGCGCGCTGGCCTTCGGCGTGCCGTTCCTGCTGCACTATCACGCGGGCGACCGCATCGACGGCGAGGGCGTGGTGGCCAATGCCAACTACGCGGCGGCGGCGATGGGCGTGGCCTGCGTGTGGATGGTGCAGCTGCCGCCACCGTCGCGTGGCTGGAACGTCGCCCGCTGGCTGGCGCTGCTGCCGCTGCTGGGTTTCGTGGCGATGTCCGACACGCGCAGCGTGTGGCTGGGCCTGGCCGGCTGTCTGGTGCTGGCGCCGCTGTGGAGCCGCCGGCGCGCCGCACGGGTGATGGCGCTGCTGACCCTGCTTGGCGCGCTGGCGTTGCTGCTGCTGTCGAGCGACCCGCTGGGCGCGCGCGGCCTGTCGCTGCGGCCGCAGATCTTCGCACACGCGCTCGGCATGATCCGGCTGCACCCGTGGCTCGGGCTGGGCCAGGGCGCGCCGTTCCGCTTCGTGGTGGCGGGCGAGCAGTTCACCCACAGCCACAACCTGTTTACCCAGGCGGCAATCGAGCTGGGCCTGCCGGGGCTGCTGCTGACGCTGAGCCTGTGGCTGCTGATCGGCTGGCAGGGCTGGCGCTGGCGCGGCCACGCACAGGGTCGCCTGCTGCTGTCGCTGTGGGTGTTCGCCAGCGTGGTGCTGCAGTTCGACATGCCGCAGCTGCTGGACAGCCCGCGCCCCGGATGGCTGCTGATCTGGCTGCCGTTTGCGCTGGCGCTGGGGCTGGGCGCGCGTGACGGCCGGGACCGGGCGCAGCCGCTGCCGTTACACTGATCGCTGGTGCGTTTCCTGCGGGTGGGGTTCAGATGAGCAGAGTGTTGGTGACCGGCGGCGCCGGCTTTCTCGGCTCGCACCTGTGCGACCGGCTGCTGCGCGATGGCCACGACGTGCTGTGCGTGGACAACTTCTTCACCGGCAGCAAATCCAACGTGGCGCACCTGCGCAGTCACCCGTCGTTCGAGCTGCTGCGCCACGACGTCACGTTTCCGCTGTATGTGGAAGTCGACCGCATCTACAACCTCGCCTGTCCGGCCTCGCCGGTGCATTACCAGCACGACCCGGTGCAGACCACCAAGACCTCGGTGCACGGCGCCATCAACATGCTGGGGCTGGCCAAGCGGGTGCAGGCGCGCATCCTGCAGGCTTCGACCAGCGAGGTCTACGGCGATCCCGAGATCCATCCGCAGACCGAGGACTACTGGGGCAAGGTCAACCCGATCGGCATCCGCAGCTGTTACGACGAGGGCAAGCGTTGCGCCGAGACGCTGTTCTTCGACTACCACCGTCAGCACGGCCTGGATATCAAGGTGGTGCGCATCTTCAACACCTACGGCCCGCGCATGCATCCGAACGACGGTCGCGTGGTGAGCAATTTCATCGTGCAGGCGCTGCGCGGCGAGGACATCACGTTGTACGGCGATGGCAGCCAGACGCGCAGCTTCTGCTACGTCGACGACCTGATCGAGGCGATGGTGCGGATGATGGACACGGCCGCCGGCCTGACCGGGCCGATCAACATCGGCAACCCGCGCGAGTTCACCATCCGCGAGCTGGCCGAGCGCGTGCTGGCGCTGGTCGGCGGCACCTCGCAGCTGGTCTATCGGCCGCTGCCGTCGGACGACCCGCGTCAGCGCCAGCCGGACATCACGCAGGCGCGCGCTGTGCTGGGCTGGGAGCCGCGCATCGGCCTGGACGACGGGCTGCGCGAGACGATCGCGTATTTCCGCCGGCTGCTCGGGCGCTGAACATGGCCGCGCCGGCGCAAATCTCGGTGGTGATCACCAGCTACAACTACCGCGAGTTCGTGATCGAGGCGGTGGACAGCGCGCTGGCGCAGTCGCGGCCGCCGTGCGAGATCGTGGTGGTCGACGACGGCTCCAGCGACGGTTCGGTCGAGCTGCTGCAGGCGCGCTACGCGGCACAGCCGCTGGTGACGCTGCTGTGCGTCGGCAACGGCGGCCAGCTGTCGGCGTTCCAGCGCGGACTGGCGGCGAGCTGCGGCGAGGTAGTGTGCTTTCTGGATGCGGACGATCGCTGGGCACCGGATTACCTGGAGCGCATCGGTGCGCTGTACGACGCGCGCGGCGATGTCGACTTCGTGTTCTCCGACGTGCGCCTGATCGGCAACGAATCCGGCCGCCAGGGCTATGCCGAACAGGCGCAGGATCTGGGTTACACCGTGCTGGCCACCTGGGTGCGCGCGCGCTGGTACGGCGCGCCGACCTCGGCGCTGTCGCTGCGCCGGGCGCTGGCGCTGCGCGTGCTGGACCTGCCGCCCGAGATGCTGGCCAGCTGGCGCATCAGCGCCGACAACTGCCTCGTGTTCGGCGCCAGCGTGCTCGGCGGGCGCAAGTACTTCCTGCCGACCGGCGCGGTCGACTACCGCATCCACGGCCGCAACGGCTGGTGGCACGATCAGGCCAGGGCCGGACAATTTCCCGCGCTGTTCCGCTCACGCAGCCTGATCAACCAATACGCGCAGCGCAGCCATCTCGATGTGCACGCGCTGGAGCTGGCCAAGCCCGAGTTCCTCAGCCGGCCCGCGCCGGATTGGGCGACCGCATGGATGTATGCCGGCATCGCGATGCGCGCGCCGGCGCCGTGGTGGAAGCGCGTCGAGCGCGCCGTGGCGATGCTTCGCCGCGGCCTGCGTGGCAATGGTGGCCGCTGATGCGCGTGTCGCTGGTGGTGCTCACCTACAACTGGCCGGCAGCGCTGGAGCAGGTGCTGCGCAGCGTGGCGCAGCAGACGCGGCGACCGGACGAGGTGCTGGTCGCCGATGATGGCTCGACCGTGGAGACGGCGCAGCTGATCGAGCGCCTCGGCGCCGAGCTGGCGCTGCCGCTGCGCCACCTGTGGCACGAGGATCGCGGCTTTCGCGCCGCACGCAGCCGCAA
This sequence comes from Pseudomonadota bacterium, assembly GCA_021798675.1. Next base: position 4,438 of record JAJZGE010000236.1, read on the forward strand.
CCGCGGCATTGCCGCCAGCCGCGGTGATTACGTGGTGCTGATCGACGGCGACATGCTGCTGCACCCGGCATTCATTGCCGACCACCTGGCGTTGGCCAAGCCCGGCTGCTTTCTGCAGGGCGGCCGGCTCAAGGCCACCGCGGCGGAAACCGCGCGCCTGCTCGCCGGCGGCCGGCCGCTGTTCGCGCCGTGGATGGCCGGCCACTTCCGCGAGTTCGACGGCACC
>JAJZGE010000237.1 GCA_021798675.1 Pseudomonadota bacterium
GAGGTGGGAACGCACGGCTTCGAAATGGTGCATGGTCGCTCCCCGGCTCTGGTCGATGGCCCTGCTACTCTGACACGTCCGTCGCAAGCCTTGGTCAAGGCCTCGTTATCGCCCCATCGGGTCATCGCCATGCAAGACAGCCACGCCCGAGTCTACGCTGCCATCGCTGCGATCCCGCCGGGCCGGGTGGCCAGCTACGGCGCCATCGCCGCCCGCGCCGGCCTGCCCGGTCGGGCACGGCTGGTGGGCCGGCTGCTGGGCGAGGTGCCGGATGGCATGGAGCTGCCCTGGTTCCGCGTGCTGCGTTCCTCCGGCGAGATCGCCCTGCCCAGGGGCAGCCGCGGCTTCCGCGAACAGGTACGGCGGCTGCGCGCCGAGTGCGTGGAGGTGAAGAACGGCCGCGTGGCGCTGTCGGCGTTCGGGCTGGATGCGGACCTGGATCGGGCGTTGTGGGGGATGTAGGGGGATTTGCTGCGGCCGCAGGGATCGAGAGTCGTTTCGTGCGCCCTTTGGGCGCCCGAGCTACGTTCTCTTTGTTTGTCCAAAGAGAACGTAGCCAAAGAGAAACGACACCCCGGTTGGCGCTTGCCGCCCATCCATGGGCGGCAAGTCCGTGAGGCGGGGCCGGGCTTTTCGAGCGGGCATCCCTGCCCGCGTGAAAAGCCGAGTCCATCCATGGGCTCGCCCGCTGCGCGGCCTTTTCGTCCCCGCCTCACCGCCGCCCAGGGGGCCCGCAAAAACAGGCGCGCATCCTGCGCACCAGAAGCAACTGCAGAGCGCCGCGCCAAGCGCGGCGCTCTTGCTTTGGCTTTTCGGGAAGTGCGCGCCGGCAGGCGCTCGAAACCGCTCTGTCGCTTGCGCAGTCCCAAGCGATGCCCATGACGCGCCAGCGCCGATCACCCCTCCGCGCGATCAAACCGCCGGATGAACTCTCGCACCTGCGGATAGACCACCTCGCGCCAGCGCCGGCCGCTAAAGATGCCGTAGTGGCCGGCGCCCTCGATCACCCGGTGTGCGCGGCGCTTGGCCGGGATGCTGCTGCACAGGTCGTGCGCCGCCTCGGTCTGGCCGAGGCCGGAGATGTCGTCCAGCTCGCCCTCCACGGTGAGCAGGGCGCTGCTCCGGATGGCCGACGGAGTCACCCGTTCGCCGGCCACGTCCCACAGGCCGCGCGGCAGCAGGAATTGCTGGAACACGGTGGCGATGGTGTCGAGGTAGAACCTTGCCGGCAGGTCGAGCACCGCGTTGTATTCGTCGTAGAACCGGCGGTGCGCCTCGGCGTCGTCGAGGTCGCCGCGCAACAGGTTCTCGTAGAAGTCCCAGTGCGATTGCAGGTGGCGGCTGGGGTTCATCGCGATGAAGCCTGCGTGCTGCAGGAAGCCGGGATACACCTCGCGGCCGCGGCCGGGGTAGTTCGGCGGCACGGTATGGATCACGTTGCCCTTGAACCAGGACAGCGGCTGGGTGGTGGCGAGGTTGTTGACGCTGGTGGGGCTGCGCCGCGGGTCGATCGGGCCGCCCATCATGGTCAGGCTACGCGGGGTGGTTTCGCCGCGCGCGGCCATCAGCGACACCGCGGCCAGCACCGGCACGGTGGGCTGGCACACCGACACCACGTGCAGCGACTCGGCGCCGATGTGACGGATGAAGCGCTCGATCAGCGCCACGTAGTCGTCCAGCCCGAATGTGCCCGCTTCCCCCGGCACCATGCGCGCGTCCACCCAGTCGGTGATGTACACCTTGTGCTCGCGCAGCAGGGTGCGCACGGTATCGCGCAGCAGCGTGGCATGGTGGCCGGAGAGCGGCGCCACCACCAGCACCACTGGGTCGTTCTTCATCGTCTCGACGGTGGCCGGGTCGTCGCTGAAGCGTTTGAAGCGCTTCAGCTGGCAGAACGGCGTGTCCAGCGCCACGCGTTCGATCACCGCGATCTCGTGGCCATGCGCCTCGACCTGGTGGATGCCGAAGGCGGGCTTCTCGTAGTCCTTGCCGAGGCGATGGATCAGTTCGTAGCCGGCGGCCAGCCGCTGCGTGCCAGGCCACGACGCGAACGGGTTGTTCGCATCGTTGAGCATCTGCGCGCTGGCGTCGGCAAAATGGCTGAGCGGGCCGAGGAAGGCGCGTTGCCACTCGTGGATCTGGTAGAGCATGCGGCGACCCATCTGGCTAAAAGTTCGCCATTTTAGCGCGTACCGCCGCGCGCTGCTGCGCTGCGGCATGGCGGGCGCCGACGACCGGTCAGGAGGCGCGCTGGCAGCACACTTCGCTGTCCGCGGCGATGTCGTGCAAGGCGCGGCGACGCGGATCGAACAGGGCGGTGGCAAACCACAGCGCCCATGCGGCAAGCACGGCCCACAGCGTGGCGCGCAGGCCGAGCATCGGCTCCAGCGCCAGCAGCAACATCGGCGCGGCAGCCACCACGACGCGGACCACGGCCTGCGTCAGGCTGATCGTGCCGCCGTCGTCGCGGCTCACCCGGATGCGCCACGGCCGCATGCCCACGGTCTGTCCACCACGGCGCCATGAGCTGATGAAGTAGGCGGCGACCACGGTGCCCTGCAACAGCTGGTACCAGAGCGGAACCACCGTGCGTGCGCCGGTCTCGATCAGGCGGCCGCCGGTAGCGAGCTGGCACAGCAGGCCCACCACCATCACGATCGCCAGCACGATCAGCAGGTCATAGACCAGCGCGGCCAGGCGGCGCCATAGCGGGCAGGGCAGGTTGGCGTTGGCATTCATGGCTTGCGCTCGCGGCGCGCGATGCCCAGCATCGTGCGCATGAAGAAGGAAGAAGCTCCAGTCAGTATCGCCGAAGCCGACGCCGCGAGCATCGAGGCGTTCATCGAGCGCGTATGGTCGGAGGACGGCCTGGCCGACCGCACGCTGGAGGCCTACCGCCGCGACCTCGAGGCGTTGGCGCGCTGGCTGGCCGGCCGCGGTCGCTCGCTGCGCGACGCGCGACGCGAGGAGATCTCCGCCTACCACGGCGAGCAGCCGGCGGCGGTGCGTTCGATGGCACGGCGGCAGTCGGCGTTTCGCCGCTACTACGCGTTCCGGGCCCGCGAGGTACCGGGCTTCGAGGATCCCACCCTGCTGATCGAGCGTCCGCGCATGCCGCGCAGCTTGCCCAAGGCACTGGCCGAGCGCGAGATCGAGGTACTGCTCAATGCACCGGACACGGAAGCCACCCTGGGTTTGCGCGACCGCGCGATGCTGGAGCTGATGTATGCCTCGGGCCTCCGCGTATCCGAGCTGGTGGAGCTGCCGCTGGCCGCGCTGAATCCCCGGCAGGGCGTGCTGCGCATCACCGGCAAGGGCGGCAAGGATCGCCTGGTGCCGGTGGGCGAAGTGGCGCTGGGCTGGATCGAGGGCTACCTCGCCGCGGCCCGCCCCGTGCTGGCGAAAGGCCGCCAGCCCGCGGCGCTGTTCCTCAGCAGGCGAGGCGAGGGCATGTCACGGCAGATGTTCTGGACCCTGGTCAAGCGCTATGCGCTCAGGGTCGGCATCCAGGCGAAGCGCATATCGCCGCACGTGCTCAGGCATTCCTTCGCCACCCACCTGCTCAACCACGGTGCCGATCTGCGTGCGCTGCAGATGCTGCTCGGCCACAGTGCGCTCAGCACCACGCAGATCTATACCCTGGTGGCGAAGGAAGGCCTGAAGCGCCTGCACGCGCAGCACCATCCGCGCGGGTGAGGCGGCGCCGCTGTGCGAGAATTGCGGCTTGCGCGCCGCCTTCCCCGCGGCCATCGAGGTGCAAGATGCTGAAGAAGTGGTTGCTGGCCGCGTGTATTGGCGGCTTCGCCCTGGTGGCCTGTGCGGCCGACAATCCGCCCACGGCCAAGGCGCCGGTCGCGGCGGCTCCGACGCTGGGCGCCGGCGTGGATGCGGCTGCGCTGCAGGTGGTACGGCAGGCGATCGCCAAGCTGGTGCCGGGCGTGCAGGTGGACGTGGTGAACCGCGCCCCGCTGCCGGGCTTCTACCAGGTGATCGCCGCGGGCCACCTGGTCTACGTGAGCACCGACGGCAAGTACCTGATGAACGGCGACCTGATCGACCTGGGCACCCGGAGGAACGTCAACGATGCCGCTTGGGCGGCGTTCCGCAAGGCCGAACTGGCCAAGCTGCCGGCGGCCGCACATATCGAATACGCGCCGGCCCACCCGAAGTACCGCATCACCGTGTTCACCGACGTGACCTGCCCGTACTGCCGCGTGCTGCACGAGCACATGGCCGAACTGAACAAGGCCGGCGTGGCGGTGGATTACCTGGCGTGGCCGCGCGCTGGCGTCACCGACGCCGCCGGCCGGCCGACCGAAACGTACAAGGCGATGGTTTCGGCGTGGTGCGCCACCGATCCCAAGGCTGCGTTGGACGCTGCGTTCGCGGGTCGCATGCCGAAGCAGGCCAGTTGCGCCAACCCGGTGCGGCAGGAGTACGAGCTGGGCGAGAAGCTCGGCGTCAGCGGCACCCCGGCCATCGTCACCGCCAGTGGCCGGATGATCGGCGGCTACCTGGCGCCCGCGCAGCTGCTGCAGGTGTTGCGTACCGAATAGCCGGCCGGGTCATCCTGCCACCGCCAGCCGCATGCCCATGTCGAGCAGCGGCTGCGCCACCAGGATGCGCGCCAGCAGCAGGGCGACGATCACCACCGTCGGCG
>JAJZGE010000238.1 GCA_021798675.1 Pseudomonadota bacterium
AGCCGGCGTGCGAAAAATCGCCGATGAACAGTGATGCCATGAACAGCACCACGCCCGCGACGGTCAGCCAGAAGCTGAAATTGTTGAGGAACGGAAACGCCACGTCGCGCGCGCCGATCTGCAGCGGCATCACGAAGTTCATGAACCCGGCGATGTAGGCCATCGCCACGAAGAAGATCATGATCGCGCCGTGCGCGGTGAAGATCTGGTCGTAATGGTGGGGCGGCAGATAGCCCAGGTTGCTGCCGAACGCGATCGCCTGCTGCGAACGCATCAGCATCGCGTCGGCGAACCCGCGAAACAGCATCACGGTGGCGAGCACCATGTACATGACGCCCAGTTTCTTGTGATCGACGCTGGTGAACCACTCGTTCCACAGGTAGCCCCATTGGCGGTGGTACGTTATCGCGCCGACCACCGCGGCCCCTCCCAGGGCCACGGCCACGAAGGTCCAGACCACGATGGTGTTGTCAAGCGGCAGCGAGCTGAGCGACAGGCGCCCAAGCAGAAAATTCCAGATGGCGGGACGGTCGGGCATCGTTTGAACCTCGAAATGCGGATCAGTGCGTCGCCGCGTCGCGCGCGGGCGCCGTCATTGATGGATGGCTGGGCATGGCGTCGCCGGCAGCTCCGTCGCGCATGGCATGGTCACCGTGGGCGCCCATGCTCATCATCGCGTCCATGCACAGCTGCCCCGGATCGACGCATCGGTTGAGAATGCGATGGTAAAGATCCGCGTCGAAGCGAGCGTAGTAGTGCACCGGTTCGGCCCGGCTCGGCTGGTTCAACTGATTGAACGTCCGGGTGTCCAGATTACCGCCGCTGGCGCGCACCTTGGCTACCCACCGGCTGAAATCCCGCTGGCTCATGCCGAGGAATCTGAAGCGCATGTCGGTGAAGCCTTCGCCGCTGTAGTTGGATGAGAAACCGTCGAAATCGCCGGGCTTGTTGATCACCGCATTCAACACCGTCTGCATCCCGGGCATGCTGTAGATCATCCCTGAAAGCGACGGCACGAAGAACGCATTCATGGTCTCGGTCGAGGTGAGCTTGAAGTGGATCGGCGTATCCAGCGGAGCCGCCAGCTGGTTGACCGTGGCGATGCCGTACTGCGGATAGAAGAACAGCCACTTCCAGTCCAGCGAGACCACCTCGACTTCGAGCGGCTGGGTGGTGGCCGCCAACGGCTGGCCGGCCCCGGTGCGGGTAAGCGCACGATACGGGTCGAGCTGGTGGGTGCCGATCCAGGTCATCGCGCCAAGCACGATGATGATCAGCAGCGGAGCGGCCCACACCATCAGCTCGAATTTGCTGGAATGGTCCCATTCGGGGTCATAATCGGCGTGCTTGTTCGTCGACCGATAGCGCCAGGCGATGACGCCGATGGCAATCAGCACCGGCACAATGATCAGCGACATCAGGATCACCGAAGCGATCATCAGGTCGCTCTCCTGGCGCGCCACGTCCCCCGCAGGATGGAGCAGCACCAGATCACAACCGCTGAGCATGAGTGCCGGCGGAAACAGAAGCAGGCCTCGTAGACGTTTTGCGGTCATGGCTAAGCTTGGGGATAGAGGAGAGACCCGCCTATGATAGCGATTGTGACGAGCTATTCCGATGCGACACGTTGTCCTCTGGCCGGCTCATCACAGCGGGTGCATTCTTGGCGCGCTCTGAGGGAGGATGCGTGACGCCGCAGTCGCCGCGTCAAGGACTCCCATCAGGCCCGAGCAAGGCGCCTCGACTTTCCACGATATGCCGCAAGGCCAGCACCGCACACCCGGAAGCATCATGTCGACCAGTTATGCCCACCCTACCGATCCGACCACCGTCACGCCGCCACCCGCGGCGGCGCAGGGACATGCGCCAGAGATCACGCCGGGAGATATTTCGATCGGTGTGGTTATCGGGCGCATCTCGGAGTTCTTCGATTTTTTCGTGTTCGGCCTGGGCTGCGTGCTGGTCTTTCCCAAAGTGTTCTTTCCCTTCGCCAGCGAGCTCAGCGGCATTTTCTATTCGTTCACGATCTTCGCGCTGGCCTTCATCGGGCGGCCGTGCGGCTCGCTGTTCTTTCTGATGCTGCAGCGGGAATTCGGGCGTGGCGTCAAGCTGACCGTCGCGCTGTTCCTGCTCGGCATGACCACCGCTGGCATTGCCTTCCTACCCGGCTACGGCGCACTCGGTGAGCTGGCCATCGCCGCTTTGGCGCTGCTGCGCTTTGGCCAGGGTTTTGCGGTCGGCGGCAGCTGGGATGGCCTTGCCTCACTGCTGGCATTGAATGCACCGCGCAACCGGCGCGGCTGGTACGCGATGATTCCGCAACTGGGCGCGCCGATCGGCTTCATCCTCGTTGCAGGCCTGTTCGCCTATCTGCTGCACAGTCTCACGCCAGGCGAATTCATCGCCTGGGGTTGGCGTTATCCATTCTTCGTCGCGTTTGCGATCAATGTGGTGGCCCTGTTCGCCCGGCTGCGACTGGTGGTGACGCCGGAATATTCGACCATGCTCAAGCTGCGCGAACTGGAGCCTTCCCCGGTGGGCGAGCTGGTGCGCTCGCAGGGAAGGGCCATCGCGCTGGGTGCATTCGCGCCGCTGGCCAGCTACGCGCTGTTTCATCTGGTCACCATCTTCGCGCTGTCCTGGGCGCTGTTGTTCACCAGTCAGTCGCCGGCCAGCTTCCTGCTGGTGCAGATCGTCGGCGCCGCGGTGGCGATTCCATGCATGTTCCTGTCCGGACGCATTGCCGATCGCTACGGCCGCCGCATGACGCTGGCGGTTTGCGGCGTGCTGATTGCGATCTACAGCGGCTGGACTCCGTTGATGCTGGCCGGCGGCACGACGCAGGGCTATCTGTTCATTGTCATCGGCTTCGCGCTGCTCGGCTTGTCGCATGCGCAGGCCGCCGGCGCGGTGAATTCGAGTTTCCTCAGCTACTACCGCTACACCGGCGCGCTGATCACCTCCGATCTGGGCTGGCTGCTTGGCGCGGGCTTTGCGCCGCTGGTGGCGCTGTCGCTGTCGGTCTACCTCGGCGTGGGCTATGTGGGCCTGTACCTGCTGTCGGGTGCGGCAGGCACGCTGGGTGCGTTGTGGATCAGTCGCGCCGGCGGCATGCCGAACGACTGAGGCCCTCCGCGGCGCCGGGCGTGCGCCGCGGCGACCCGGTGGCCGATCGTCAAGCCGATGCCACGCCCTTGTATTCACGCCATGAAGGTATGCGCGGCGAGTGCCCGTGGGCGGCATTGCTGGCGACGATCCTGGCCACATCGCGCCGGTCCAGGTGGGGTGCAAACTGGAGGATGAACTCGAGCATGTATTCGCGCAGCACGCTCTCCCGCCGCAGCACGATCCATGTCGTGCACTGGGGAAACAGGTGTTCGGCCGACAGCGCACGCAGGTCGGTGTCGCTGTCCAGCATCGCCATTTCGGCCAGCACGCCGATGCCGAGGCCAGCGCGCACGTAGGTCTTGATCAGGTCGGCATCGCCAGCGGTCATCGCGATCTGCGGCCTGAGGCTCACGGCCTCGAACGCGCGCTGCAGCGATGACTCCGGCCGCAGCGACGACTCGTAGCTGACCAGCGGCAGCGCGGCCAGCTCGGCCAGCGTGGGCGGCAGCGCACGTGCCGCCAGCGGATGTCCCTGCGGCGTCACAATCACCCGATGCCAGTGATAGGCCGGTAGCGCGATGCCGAACGGCGGTGGATCGCCGGCGCTGCTGATCACCGCCAGGTCGACGCTGCCCGCTTCCAGCTGTGCGAGCACTTCGGCATCGCGGCTGGGCTGCAGCTGCACGCGTACTTGCGGGTAGCGGCCGTTGAGCGCAGCGATGGCGGCGGGCAGGGCGAAGCGCGCCTGGGTATGCGTGGTGGCGATGCGCAGCTCGCCGTGCGCCTCGTTGCGCAGATCGGCCGCGATGGCGCGGATGTTGGCGGCCTCGGTGAGCATGCTGCGCGCGCGCTCGATCACCTGCTGGCCGGCAGCGGTCACGGCGTCGAGGCTCTTGCCCTTGCGCACAAACAGCTGAAAGCCGAGCTCGTCCTCCAGCTGCCGCAGCTGCTTGCTCAGTCCGGGCTGGGTGGCATGCACGCGCTCGGCCGCCAGCGTGATGTTGAGGCCGGAGTCGGCAATGGCGATCAGGTAACGCAGCTGGACAAGCGTCATGGCGGGTGGCTCGTGGACGATCGTGGGCGATGGGTCAATGCGTGAACGGAGCGCGTATACATCACATGCCGCAGCTCCTCGTTGCTTGTGCATGATAAAGCCGGCCTGCAGTGCGTCATGTCGATCACTCGCCGCGAGCGCAGCAAAGCGAAGTCGAAGGGGTATCCACACTATACGGGGCTGGGTGCATAAGTCTGCGCAACAGATGGAGGATAGCTGCGGAAGTTTGCGCGCCACGGCTTTCCGGAGACATGCATTCAGACGTCCATACGTCCGATTCACGACTCGTGTCAAGCTATCATTTCGCGCGATCGGCGCCAGGGCGCAGCGCCACGCACACCATAACGCATGGGCATATGCACCGCTGCACAAATCATTTGCCGCCGAACCGCACGCTTCGTAGTGTGCACTGTCCCCCGCAGCTAGCCGGCAGGTTTACCGCATGAAGCTCTACCCGCTGTTGGCCGATCTAGCCCGGCGCGTCCTGCGGGCGGCGGG
>JAJZGE010000239.1 GCA_021798675.1 Pseudomonadota bacterium
CGTCGCCGGGCAGCCGCGCGCGCGTGCCGGCGATCGGGCGGGTCTGCGCCACGCCGCGACGCACCTCGACCAGCCGCTCCGGCGACGAGCTGACCACGGCCCAGCCGGGCTGCTGCAGCAGCCCGGCGAACGGTGCCGGATTGGCCCGGCGCAGCGCGGCATGCAGCGATGCCGGCGTGGGCGGCTGATCGAAGCTGACGCGCCACTCGCGCGACAGATTCACCTGGAAGATGTCGCCCGCCTGCAGGTGCCCGTGGATGCACGCCACGCCGTCGAGGAAGCGCGCCGGCGCATCTTCCTGGCATGCTTGCGGCAGCGGCAGCGGCGGCAGCGGTGCAGCGACGGTCAGGTCCGCCTGCAGCTGATCGAGCAGGGCTTCCGCGCCGGCTTCGGCCAGCAGGATGGTGCAGTCGCGCGCGTGGTCGACGATCACCGCCGCCGGACAGCGCAGCGCCAGCGCCACCGGCAGCATCGCCGGCCGCTGCAGCTGCAGCCGTGGCTCGATCTCGCCGGCCAGCTCGTAAGCCAGCAGCAACACCCAGCCGCCGTGAAACGGCAGCCCGTCATCCGTCGGCGGCAGCCGTTCGGCCTGCCACGCAGCGTCCAGCGCAGCGAGGAAGCGGCCGTTCCGCCTCTGTCCCGCAGCATCCCGCAGGCAGCCATCGGCGGTCAGCGTCAGCGATTCGCGCGGAAACGCGAACAGGATGTCGTAGCGCGATTGCGCGGTACCGCGCAACGCGCTCTCCAGCAGGCACGGATAGCGCTGCGGAAACGCCGCGGCCGGCGCGAGCAGGTCGCGCCGACCAGGCAGTACGCGGCGATGGCAGTGCACGCTCAGACGCGGCGGAATGCCAGCGTGCCGTTGGTGCCGCCGAAACCGAACGAGTTGGAGATCGCCACGTCGAACTTCGCTGCGCGCGCCGTGTGCGGCACGAAATCCAGATCGCAGCCTTCGCCGGGCTCGTCCAGGTTGATGGTCGGCGGCAGCACCTGGTCGCGCAGCGCCAGTATCGTGAAGATCGCCTCGACGCCGCCGGCCGCGCCCAGCAGGTGGCCGGTGGTCGATTTGGTCGAGCTCATCGCCAGCTGGTAGGCATGCGCGCCGAACACCGCCTTGGCGGCCATCACTTCGCCCACGTCACCCATCGGGGTGGAGGTGCCGTGGGCGTTGACGTACTGCACTTCGGACGGGTTGAGATGCGCATCGCGCAAGGCATTCTGCATGCAGCGCGCAGCGCCCTCGCCACCCTCACTGGGCGCGGTCATGTGGAACGCGTCACCGCTCATGCCGAAGCCGGCCAGCTCCGCGTAGATGCGCGCGCCACGCGCCCTGGCATGTTCGTACTCTTCCAGCATCAGCACGCCGGCGCCATCGGACAGCACGAAGCCGTCGCGGTCCTTGTCCCACGGACGGCTCGCCAGAGTCGGCTCGTCGTTGCGGGTGGACATTGCCTTGGCCGAGCAGAAGCCGGCCATCGCGGTGCCGGTGGTGGCGAATTCGGTGCCGCCGGCAATCATTGCGTCGGCGTCGCCGTACTGGATCATCCGCGCGGCCAACCCGATGTTGTGGGTGGCGGTGGTGCAGGCGGTGACGCAGGCGATGTTCGGCCCCTTCAGGCCAAACATGATCGACAGCTGGCCCGACACCATGTTGATGATCGAGCTGGGCACGTAGAACGGCGACACGCGGCGCGGCCCCTTCGCAGCCAGCTCCAGCGTGGTTGCCTCGATGGTGTACAGGCCGCCGATGCCGGCGCCGACCGCCACGCCGATGCGCGGCGCGTTCGCTTCGGTCACTTCCAGCCCGGAGTCGCGCAAGGCCTGAGTGCCCGCGGCAACACCGTAATGGATGAACGGGTCCATCTTCTTCACGTCCTTGGCCGGCATCCACTGGGCTGGATCAAAACCGCTGACCTGCCCGGCAATGCGCGTGGCATAGGCCGTGGTATCGAAGTGGGTCACCGGACCGATGCCGCTGACGCCCTTCATGACATTCTCCCAGGCGGTGCCGAGGTCGTTGCCAACCGGCGAAATGATGCCCATGCCGGTCACTACCACGCGTCGCTTGCTCATGCTGGTCTTCCTTCGTGATTCCGTGAAACTGCCGCTGTCGGCAGGTGCTCCGCGGCAGCGGCCGCGGACACGTCATCCGCTCGGTGAAGGCGCGCTTTCTGTGCACCATACGGGGTCGGACGTTGCAAAATGCAGAAACGAAAACTGCGCCAGGTCGGCGCAGCGTTCGACAGGATCGGCAGGGTGGTCGGCGGCATGCAATGCCTCGGCCAGCGCCGATCGGATGCGGCAGGATCAGTCCTTCGAGTGCGCCTTGATGTAGTCGACGGCCTGCTGCACGGTGGTGATCTTCTCGGCGTCTTCGTCCGGAATCTCGGTCTCGAACTCTTCCTCGAGCGCCATCACCAGCTCCACCGTATCGAGCGAATCGGCGCCCAGATCGTCCACGAACGAAGCATTCGCTGTGACTTCATCCTCTTTCACGCCCAGCTGCTCGATGACGATTTTCTTGACGCGCTCTTCGATGGTGCTCATGTTGCCCATACCTCTCAAGGAGTAATAGTTGTGAGTCTGCGCCGGCGGTTGCCGGCCAAGGCCGGCGGCATTGTAGTGGCTTAGACGCGCAGCCGCCACGATTCGCCAATGCAGGAGGTCCGCCAGCCTTCAGGGCCGGCGCCAAAGCGCGATTGTCGCCTAAAACGCAGCCGCTGGCGACTGCCGCGGTCATCGGGCTAGGCCATGTACATGCCGCCGTTGACGTGCAGCGTCTCGCCAGTGATGTAGGCCGCCGCCGGCGAAGCCAGGAATCCGACCGCCTTGGCGATATCGGCCGCTTCGCCCAGCCGACCCAGCGCGATCTGCCCCAGCAGCGCCTGTTTCGATGTTTCCGGCAGCGCTCGCGTCATGTCGGTGTCGATGAAACCCGGCGCCACCACGTTGACGGTGATGCCGCGGCTGCCGATTTCGCGCGCCAGCGACTTGGAGAACGCGATGATGCCGGCCTTCGCCGCCGCGTAGTTGGACTGACCCGGATTGCCGGTCAGACCGATCACCGAGGCGATCGAGATGATGCGCCCCTTGCGTGCCTTCATCATGCCGCGCATCACCGCCTTGGACGTGCGGTAGACCGAGCTGAGATTGGTATCGAGGATCACGTTCCAGTCCTCTTCGCGCATGCGCATCAGCAGCTGGTCGCGGGTGATGCCGGCGTTGTTGACCAGGATGGTGATCGCGCCGAACTCCTTGCCGATGCCGTCGATCAGCGCCTCGACTGCCGCACCATCGGTGACATCGAGCATGCGGCCGTGACCGCCGTGCGCGGCCAGCCGCGCCCCGATCGCCGCCGCGCCGCTGTCGCTGGTGGCGGTGCCGATCACGGTGGCGCCCTGCGCCGCCAGCTCGTCGGCAATCGCCGCGCCAATGCCGCGGCTGGCGCCGGTGACCAGGGCGATTTCGCCTTGCAGTGGATTGCTCATGGGATGGATTCCTGTGGTGCCAGAAGGATGGGATTCAGCAAGGGCAGATCATGCGCCCGCGACGCCGCTCACGCCCATTCGGCACGCGCGGCATCCAGCTCGGCGGGCGTGCCGATGGCGCGCGCCTCGATGGTCTTGTCGATACGCTTGATCAGCCCGCTCAGCACTTTGCCCGGGCCGCACTCGGCGACCCGCGTGGCGCCACCCGCGGCCAGCGCCTGCACGCATCCGCTCCAGCGCACCGGCAGATACAGCTGGCGCTGCAGCGCGCCGCGGATCTCCTCCACCGTGCCGTAGCTGCGCGCCTCGGCGTTTTGCACCACCGGCATGGCCGGCAGCTGCCAGCGGATCGCGGCCATCCGCTCGCCCAGGCGCTCGGCCGCTTCGCGCATCAGCGCGCAGTGCGAGGGTACCGAAACGGCCAGCCGGATCGCCTTCTTCACGCCCAGTTCGGCCAGTCGTGCCAACGCCCGGTCGACCGCCTCGGCGTGCCCGGCGATCACCAGCTGACCGGGCGAGTTGTAGTTGGCCGGCGCGACGACCTGGCCGTGCGCCACCTCGTCACACACAGCGGCGGTCTGCGCATCGTCGCCACCGAGGATCGCCGCCATCGCACCCACCCCGGCCGGCACGGCGGCCTGCATCAGGCGGCCGCGCGCGGCCACCAGCGCCGCGGCGTCATGCAGCGAGAGCGCGTCCGCGCACACCAGCGCGCTGTATTCGCCCAGGCTGTGACCGGACAGCTGCGCCGGCTGCGCGCCGCCCAGCTTCTGCCACACGCGCCAGTTGGCGACGCTGGCCGCCAGCAGCGCCGGCTGCGTGTGTTCGGTGCGGTTGAGCTGATCCTCCGGCCCCTGCTGGCTCAGCGCCCAGAGATCCACGCCCGCGCCGGCCGAAGCCTCAGCGAAGGTCGCCCGTACCTCGGTGTGCGCGGCAGCGAGTTCCGCCAGCATGCCGACCGATTGCGAACCCTGGCCGGGAAATACGAAGGCAAGCGAAGAAGCGTTCAAGGTCATCGGGGTACATCTGGTTACGGTGGAGGCGCGCATGGTGCCAGCATCGCCAGCCATACGCATCGGTATTACGGCGGGCGCGACTGCAGCCGCGATGCTCTGGCCCTGATGCATTCATGCCGCAAGAGC
>JAJZGE010000240.1 GCA_021798675.1 Pseudomonadota bacterium
GGTAGTTGCCGAGCGTGGCGTGCGCCGGCCACAGCGGCGGCGGCAGCGCGCTGGCCGCGCCCGGCGGCATGAACGACACCGACAGCATCCACAGCAGCGGAAACAGCGCCACCAGCGTGCCGCCGATCAGCAGCCCGTGGATCAGCGCCCTGGCCAGTCGCGGGCTCATGCGGCGTCACCCTCGAACGATGCGCTGCGGCGCGCCAGCCGCAGCATCACCGCCGTCACCGCGAACATAATCACGAACAGCAGAAATGCCACCGCCGACGCCTCGCCGAGGTTCCACCACTGGAAGCCTTCGTCATACATCAGGTAGAGCACGCTGGTAGTGCTCTGCAGCGGACCGCCCTCGGTCATCACGTAGGGTTCGGCAAACAGCTGGAAATACCCGGCCACCGTGAGAATGCTCACCATCAGCAGCGTAGGCGCGAGCAGCGGCAGGGTGATGTGGCGCAGCTGCCGCCACGCCGAGGCGCCGTCGATGCGTGCCGCCTCGTACAGCTCCGGCGGAATCGCCTGCAGCCCGGCCAGGAAGATGATCATGTTGTAGCCGAAGTTCTTCCACACCGCGAACAGGATGATCGCCGGCATCGCCCAGTGCGGGTCGCCCAGCCAGTCGATCGGATGGAGGCCCAGATGGCCGAGCACAAAGTTCGCAATGCCGTACCGGGTGTTGAACAGGTAGCGCCAGATCACCGCCACCGCCACCACGGTGGTCACCACCGGCGCGAACAGCGCGGTACGGAAGAACGACTTGCAGCGCGCCAGCGGCGAGTTCAGCAGCAGCGCCGCGCCCAGCGAGGTGACCATCGACAGCGGCACGCCGACCGCCACGAAATACACCGTGTGCCCCAGCGCCGACCAGAACAGCGGCCGCTGCAGCAGCGCCCCATAGTTGTGCAACGCCACGAAGCGCAGGTTATGGATGTCCGCCAGCGCGTACAGGTCATAGTCGGTGAGGCTGAGCCCCAGCGCACCGATCACCGGCAGCAGGAAGAACACGCCGAGCACCAGCAGCGCCGGCGTCAGAAACAGCCACGCGGCGCGCGGCGCGTTCATCGCGCCGCCGGGCGCGCGCGTGTCGCGCGATCGAGCATCCAGCGGCGCTTTTCCAGGATGCGGTCGGCCTGGCGATCCATTTCGGCGGCGGCCTGATCGATCGTCAGCTCGCCGGCGATGGCGCGCGCCGCCTGCAGCTGCATGGCGTTGGCGATGCGCTCCCATTCCGGCACGGCGGGCGTCGGCCGCACGTGTTCCAGCTGCTGGCGGAACGCGCGCGCCTTGGGGTCGTCGCGCAGCGCGCCGCCTTCCCACGAGCTGCGTCGCGGCGGCATGTCGCCTACCAGGCCGTACAAGCGCTGCTGCACCGTCGGCAGTGACAGGTATTCGATCAGCGCCCAGGCCGCCGCCTTGTGCTGCGAGGCGCGGAAGATCACCAGGCTGGAGCCGCCGGCCACGCCGACGCCCGCGCGCTCCGGCCCGGGCAGCGGCGCGGTGGACCAGTCGGCCTGCTCCGACGCCGGCAGGCGCGCGCGGAACTCGCCGATGTTCCACGGCCCGGACAAATAGAACGCATACACGCCGCGGCCGAACTCCTCCCACGGATTGCCCGCCTCCACGTTGGTGATCGCCGGTGCCTGCTGCAGCCGGAAGGTGTCCACGTAGAAGGTCAGCGCGCGCTTGAAGCCGGCGCTCTCGAAGTTGCCGTACCGTCCGCCATCGCGCAGCAGCGGGTCGGGCTGCTGCAGCGCCAGCGACATCAGCTGCTCGTACTCGTTGGTGGGCAGCAGGACGCCGTAGCGATGCTGTGCCGGATCGCTCAGCGCGGCCAGCATCTTGCGCCACTGCGCCCAGGTGGCGGGCGGCGCGTCGAAGCCGGCCTTTTTCAACAGGTCGCTGCGGTAGAACAGCAGCCGCGTGTCCACGTACCACGGCACGCCGTATAACGTACCGTCGATGACATTGGTGGCCCAGATGTTGGCGAAGTAGTCCTGCGGCTGCACCACGCTTGAATGATCGACGTAGGGCTGCAGCGGTGCCAATGCGTGCAATGCCACCAGCTCCGGTATCCAGGTATTGCCCAGCTGGCACAGGTCGGGCGTGGAGCCGCCGGCGAAAGCGGTGAGCAGCTTCTGGTGCGCCGCGCTCAGCGGAAGCTGCTGCAGCTTCACATGGATGTCCGGATGCGTGCGCTCGAACGCCGGCAACAGTTGCTGCATCACTTCGCCTTCGGGACCGAAGGTCCAGAAGGTCAGCGTCTGGCTGCCATTGCTCGTCTTGCCACAACCGCCGAGCAGGCTGCAGCCGAGCGCCAGTGCGGCAAGCGCCAGCCGCCGGCACGACCTCCGGCGCCCGGCGGCGGACTGCGGCTGCGGTCGGCGCGGTTTCACGGCGGCGCGGGCTTCGCGGCAAGCCAGCCGCCGGTGAAGCCGGCACGCTGAAGACCCTTGCGAATGTAGGGGTTCTTGCGCATCACCTTCCACACGAAGCCGCTGCGCCAGTTCTCGATCATCAGCACGATCGGGCCCTGGTCGATGCCCAGCTGCACGCTGTCGACCCAGCCCACGCCGGGCACCACGCGGCCGGTGCGCAAACGTCTGGCGGTGTCGTGGAAGCTGAGGTTGAACGCATCGACGAAGCCGTACTGGTTGTAGATGTATTTCCCATAGCGGCGCTTCATCGCCTCCAGCGCGGGAATGACGATCTCCGGCGCGAACGCGATCGAGCCGCCCGCAGCGGTGGGCGCGATGGTGCCGTCGTCGGTAATGTCATCCAGGCCGGCGCCGCGCGCGGTGTAACCGTAGAACCTGCGCGTACCGCCGTTGCCCTGCAGCACGACATGGCCCGGCCCGTTGCTGGCGGTCAGCCCCCACACGTTCCTGCCGTAGCCGGTCCAGTGGCCGGGATTGGCGATGGCGTAGCTGCGCTGGCTCAAGGTGGCACGGCGGCTGTTCTCGAAATAGTCCAGGCCGTGCTGGCGGCTCCACGCGTCACGGATGCCGCGGAAGTCCACCCAGGTCTCGCTGTACTGATGGCCGAACAGCGGCGCGAAGTTGAGAAAGGTCTGCCCCTCGAAGCTGCCCCAGTGGAGGTGGTTGGTGGCGAGCCAGGCTTTCCACGCATCCGGCTGCACCGGATGGGTCGGCGAACCGAGCGCCAGGATGTAGACCAGCATGCCTTCGTTGTAACCCTTCCAGTCGGCCGGGATGAACTTGCCGCCGGGCGTCCAGCCCATGCTGATCAGCGGCGCGCGCGGCTGCATCCACGGCCAGTCCACGCGGCGGTAGATCGCGTCGGCGAGCTGGCGGATCTCCCTTTCCTGCGGCGTGTCGCGGTCATAATAGGACTCCGCGAACAGCACGCCGCCGAGCAACAGGGTGGTATCGACGCTGGACACTTCGACATAGCGCCTCGCCCGCTTGCCGGTCTGCATGTCAAGAAAGTGATAGTAGAAACCGTGGTAGCCGCTGGCCTCGTCCTCGCTGTCGTTCTGCGGCGCGTTCTTGAAAAAGCGCAGCGTGGTCAGCGTGCGCTGCACCGCCTGCTGGCGTGTGATGTAGCCGCGCTCGACGCCGACGCCGTAGGCGGTGAGGCCGAAACCCACCGCGGCAATGCTGGAGAACGCGTGGCCGGGATACGAGTCCGGCACCAGCCCGGTTTTCGGATCGGCGCTGCGCCAGAACCACTCGAAAGTGCGCCTTTCCAGATCGTCGACCAGCGCCCGTTGCTCGACGGACAGGGCGGTGTAGCCGTATGCGGGCGCCTTCGCGGCGACCGGCGCGAGCGCGCTGGTGCCAAGCACCAGCAGGGCCGAAAAAAGGCCGCTGCGCAGCGTTCGGTAAAAGGAGGACATCATGCTCAAGCGACCCGTTCTTGCGGTGGTGAGTGCGACGCCATGGCAGAATTTCGATCAGCCGTGGTTGGAGTGATTACACGGCCACCGGGGCGGCGGCGCAGTAGCGGTCGATGAACGCCTGATGCGGCGGCATCGCCTCCACGCAGCCGGCCACCACGTTGCCGACGCTGGCGATGAACGCATGCAGCTCGCGGTCCGGCATCTGATCCACCAGCGGATGGTAGCCGCGCGGCACGATCCCCTGGCCCAGCATCACCTGCACCCAGCTGACGCTGGCAAACATCTCCTCGGCGTCGCGGAAGAAGCGGCCGCTGTCGCGGAACAGCCGGATGTTCTCCTGCAACGATGGCGGAATCGACATGTGCCGGCAGTTGTTCCAGAACGGCGTGTCGTCGCGTCGGGTCGCGTGGTAGTGCAGGATCAGGAAATCGCGGATGCGCTCGAACTCGAACACCGACTGTGCGTTGTAGCGGTCGCTCAGCACCGGGCTGAAATCGCGCTGCGGAAACAGGTTCAGCAGCCGCGCGATGCCCGACTGGATCAGGTAGATGCTGGTCGATTCCAGCGGCTCCATGAAGCCGCTGGCCAGCCCCAGCGCCACCACGTTCCTGTTCCAGAATTTCTTGCGCATGCCGGTGGTGAAGCGCAGCGGGCGCGGGTCGCCCAGCGGCTGGCCGTCGAGATTTGCCAGCAGCGTGGCCGCCGCCTCGTCGTCGCTGAGGTGTGCGCTGCAATACACGTAGAGATC
>JAJZGE010000241.1 GCA_021798675.1 Pseudomonadota bacterium
CTTGCCGTTTTTCAGCTGCGGGCTGAAACGCCATTGCCTCGCGGCCTGGGTGGCCGCTGCGATCAGGTCGGCTGACGCCGTGTCGCTGTGCCTGACGTTGTAAGTGATCGCTCCGGGGGTGCCATCGGGATGGACCAGGATGTCGAGCACGACGGTACCTTGCTCCTTGGCCTTGATCGCCGATGGCGGATAGCGCGGCTGGATGCGTGCGTTGTAGGTGAGATCGGATGCGGCACGCTGGTTCGCCTGATTGCCCGTGGCTGCCTGTGCCACGAATGCACCGCCCGCATGCGGGGCAAGCCGGCGCTGTGCAGCAGGGTTCGGGCATAACCGGCTTCGTCGTGCGGGGCGTTGCGCAGTACGCGTTCGTCGCAGGCCAGCTCCTGGTCCAGCCGGAAACACGGACGGGCCTGCCACGCCAGCGGGTGGAACCACAGCAGCGCGAAAACCAGTTCGCCGATGAGGGTCCACGACGCGTCGCCGCGGTGCAGATGGGCGAGTTCATGACGCAACACCAGGCGGCGCTCGTCGGCATCGAAGCGTTCGAGGAAATCCTCCGGCAACAGCAACAGGCTGCGCGGTGCCCACAGCAAGGCGGGACCGGCGGGATGCAGGCGCAACCGTCGCGGATCGACGCCATCCAGTTCGCCCCGCAGTTGCTCCACCATCGCCGACGGCAAGGCGAGGCACTGGCGACGCAGGCGCAGGTAATGCGCGACCAACCGCAGCGTCATGACGATCGCACCGGCCAGCCAGAACCGGTACGGCCACGTTGCGGGTGCGACGACCTTGGAGTCGCCGGCACCCGACGCGATAGCGCCGGGCAGCACATGGATCGCCGGCAGCGCCAGCCAGTGCACGTGCAGTGCGGGCAGCCAGGGCAATGCGGCGGCCATTACGGGCAGCAGCCACAGGCCGAAGGCGGGGCCGGCGCCAAAGCCGATCCGCACGGGGCGGCGCGCCAGCAGCACGGCCGCCAGCGCCACCGTGACCAGCAACAGGCCGCGCAGTAATGGGGCGTCCATCTCAGCGCCCCTTCTTTTCGATGGCGTCCAGCAGCTTGCGTAATTCGGTGATGTCCTTCGCGCCCAGCTTCTCGTGTTCGCTGAAGTGCGCCAGCAGCGGACTGAGCCGGCCGCCGAACACGCGATCGAGCAGGCTGCGGCTTTCCTGCGACTGCCACTGTTCGCGGCTCAGCGCGGGCGAGTACAGGTAGCGCCTGCCGTCCTTCTCGGCGCTCACCGCGCCCTTGCCGAGCAGGCGGCCGAGCAGGGTGCGGATGGTTTTCTCGTGCCAGTCGTTGGCTTGCTGCACGGCGGCGACGATGTCCTCCGAACGCTGCGGCGCCTTGCGCCACAGCGCTTCCATCACGCGGCTTTCGGCTTCGCTGATCGCGGGGATCGGGTTGGACATGGCTGCACCTGCAAAGGATTACGTTCGTAGTTTTTAAAGACTACGCTTGTAATCCTTGCTATGCAAGAGTCACGGCGGCGCGATCCGGATCGTGCTCTCCGACAAGGTGTGGCCATCGCTGTCGCTGGCGCGCAGCCGGTACGCACCGGGGCGCAGGTAGAGCTTGCTCGTCTCGCTAGGCCCCATGAAGGCATAGCGGTCGGCGGCGATGGCGTCGTTTGGTTCGCCGGGGTAGTACGCGTCGACCACGCAGGGGATGGAACCCCGGCACAGCCCCGTGTCGATCGGGTAGGGGCGGCGTTTGCCATCCAGCGACAGCCAGCCTGCCCGCTGCATTTCGTTGCGTTCGAGGACGTTGGGCAGGCCGGCCTGCTGGCCGTTGATCCGGTAGCCGTATTTGTATTTGCCAAACGCATCGAGGCTCAGGGTGGGCGGCAGGATGACGTCGGCATCGTAGGCCGCCGGTCGCGCGCTCCACGGCTGGCCGGTCCGCCGGTTCAGCAGGATCTCGGCCTTGTCGGAGGGAAAGGCTCGCGCGAGCCGATGGTAGGTGTCCGAGGCGTTCAGGCCGGTTTCGAGGAAATCGGTCTGGTCGATGGAGAGCGGCACCAGACCGGTGAGCCGCTCCAGCTCCATCGCCATCGGATGCCATTCGCCCAGGCGGCCCGGCGCCTTGTCGATGTGCGCATAGCCGGCGTGCACGAACAGCCGCGCGTTCGGGTCCTTGGCGAACACGCGCCGGTACAGGGCCTCGGCCTGCGCGGTTTCGCGTGCCTGACCGGTAAGCGCGTTGTCGTAAGGGACCAGGGTGAAGCCCAGCCGTATCGCCTCGCGCAGGATCGCGCCGTACATCGGGTCGCGCAGGTATTCGGTGCCGCTCTTGCGCTCCGGATAGCCGCGCCTGGCGAGGTTGGGATCGTTGTTGCCCAGCGCCTCGGCGGCGAAGTAGGTGAAGCCCAGCGCGCGCAGCCGCGGCAGCAGCTCCAGCGTGAGCAGCCGCGTGTGCCCGTCGTGGTGCGCCTCGTTGACCATCACGATGCGCCGTTGCGCCGCGAGCGCGGTGATCGTGTCGACGGCATCCGCCGACCTCCACTCCGCGGGCGTCGGCAGCTTGAGGTCCTCGGGCAAGGTGTTCTTCAGCGGAAAGCCGAAGACGGCCTGGTCGTACAGCCCGAGCTCGTTCTGCGAAAAGGCCATGAACTGCAGCGCCAGCAACTGGTCGCGCGGGGACAGCGACGGCTCTTTCCGGATGAGGTACTGGTAGCGCGCCAGCGTGGTTGGCGCTCGTTCCATGGCCCGCAGCAGTTTCCGTGCGGAATGGTCGAACGACTGCGCGGCAGCACCGGCGCAAGCCAGCAGCGCGACTGCAATCAAGCATGCACGAACGGCGACTCGGGCTGGCATGGTGGTGCCTTCGGGGAAGAGGCGACTCGCATGGTGCGCGTTGCACGCGATGCGCGCATGACGCGACGCAGCAGGCCGCTACAATGGCCGGATGGATACGACTCGCGGAGACGTACTGATACTCGGCGGCGGCGTGATCGGCCTCGCCTGCGCCCTGCACCTGCTGCGCAAGGGCGCGGCGGTCCGCGTGCTGGAGCAGGGCACGCCGGGCTGTGGCGCCTCGCATGGCAACTGCGGCACGATCACGCCCAGCCATGCCGCGCCGCTGGCGATGCCTGGCACGCTGGGCGTGGCCCTGCGCTCGATGCTGCGGGCCGATGCCCCGCTCTACCTCAACCCGCGCCTCGACGGTCCGCGCCTGCGCTGGCTGCTGGGCTTTGCGCGGCACTGCAACTGGGCCGACTTCCGGCATGCCGCCACGGCGCGCTCGGCGATCCTGCAACGCTCGCGCCGGCGCCTCGGCGAACTGGTGCGCGAGGAGGGGCTGGATTGCGAGTTCGCCGAGGAGGGCGAGTTGTACGTGTACCGCACGGCGAAACTGCTGGCCGCCGACGAGCGCCATCACGCCGCCGTGCTGGACCGTCTTGGCGTCGAGGTGCAGCGACTGCACGGCGACGCGGTTCAGGCGATGGAGCCGGCGCTGAAGCCCGGCGTGAGCGGTGGCCTGTTCCATCCCGGCGACGCGCGGCTGCGGCCGGACCGCTACGCGGCCGAGCTCGCGCGACGCGTGCAGGATCTGGGCGGCGTGATCGAGTGCGGCGCACGGATCGAGGGTTTCGCCACCGATGGCCGGCGCATCGTGCAGGTGCGCACCTCGCGCGGCGCGTTCACCGGCGAGCACGTGCTGCTGGCGCTGGGGGCGTGGTCGCCGCTGCTCGCGCGCGCGCTGGACCTGCGGTTGCCGATGCAGCCAGGCAAGGGCTATTCGATCACCTACACGAAGCCCGCGCGCGCGCCCCGCCACGCGCTGGTGCTGCGCGAGGCGCAGGTGTGCGTCACCACCTGGGCCGACGGCTACCGGCTGGGCAGCACGATGGAGTTCTCCGGCTATGCCGAAGGCCTCAATCGCGCGCGCCTGGACGCCCTGCGCCGTGGTGCGGCGACCGCGCTGCACGAGCCGGAGGGGCCGCAGCAACTGGAGGAATGGTGGGGCTGGCGGCCGATGAGCGTGGACGAGGTGCCGATCATCGGCCCGAGCACGCGCTGGGCCAATCTGCACCTGGCCACTGCGCACGGCATGCTGGGAGTGAGCATGTCGGCCGCCACCGGCGAACTGGTGGCCGAGCAGTTGTGCAGCGGCACGCCGGCGATCGATCCGCGCCCCTACGCGCCGGCGCGTTTCGGGCTC
This sequence comes from Pseudomonadota bacterium, assembly GCA_021798675.1. The sequence goes on from JAJZGE010000241.1 coordinate 4,166, forward strand.
TGAAACGCGCAAGCTGAAGCGCAGATATCCGCGATCGGAACAGCGTGGCGCGAGGTCGTTCCGTTCAGTCCCGGTATGCCCGTGGTGCTGCTATCGTGGCCCCCGTCGCGCCTCCCGTGATGCCGGGTTCCGGCCGGGCTCGCGATACACAAAAAACATCGAGGTTCGCCATCATGCGCAAGTTCGCGATTGCTTCCCTGCTCGTCGCCGGCGTGGCCCTGTCCGCTTCCGTATTCGCCCAGCAGGCGGCACCTGCCAGCGCTCCGCAGACTGCCGCCCCTGCGTCCGCCATGCACATGGACGCCATGCACAAGAGCTCGATGCACAAGAGCGCCATGCACAAGAGCGCCATGCACAAGAGCGCCATGCACAAGAGCGCCATGCACAAGAGCG
>JAJZGE010000242.1:0-801 GCA_021798675.1 Pseudomonadota bacterium
GGGCGCCGCGTGGCGCCCTTCGCTTTTCAGCGCGTAAACTGGGCGGCCGCCATCCGGGCGCAAACCTTGTTGGAAGACTGTCCATGCGTCGTTTTGCACTGCCGCTGCGGCTTGTCCTGCTCTGCGGCGCGGCCCATGCCGCCGTGCCGCAGACAGCGCTCAAGGCCGCGTCCTGATGCGCTGGATGCGCCGCGCCGATACGTTGTCGGCGGATCGCTTTTCGGCCTGGATGATCGGCCTGTGGGTGGTGCTGCTGCTGACCGCCATGGGCTGCGTGCAGTACCTGCAGCACGGCGACTACGCCTACTTGCTGAGCGGCCTGGTGGTGATCGTGGTGTGCGTCGGCGGCATCCTGCGGCAGGCGTGGGCGCGGCCGGTGATGCGCGCGCTGGCGGTGCTGCTGGCGCTGTGGTCGCTGGTCAGCGGCGTGCTGATGCTGCAGCACGCAGGCGATTTCGAGCGCGCCCGCCAGCACGCGCTGAGCCAGCCGCAGCTGGCCCAGATCGCGCTGTGGCTGATCGCCCGTGCCCAGCGCACCTGGCAGGTCGGCATCGCGCTGAAGGCGCTCGCCATCCCGCTGCTGCTGTGGCTGGCCTGGACGCTGGGTCGCCCGCGCGTGCGCGCGCAGTTCCGTTCGCGCGGCTGACTCGCACGGCGCCGTTGCCCAGCCCCATGCGCGGCCCGCGATGCGGTGCTAACCTCGCCTCGGGCTCATGCGGAGGTGCAGGGATGAAACGCTTGCTCTTGCTGTTGCTGCTGTGTGGGTCGCTGGTCGGCACAGCGCTGGCCGACGGTACGCGA
>JAJZGE010000242.1:811-4554 GCA_021798675.1 Pseudomonadota bacterium
ACGCGATCGACCACTGCGCCGGTGGAAGCCAGCATGCTGGTGACCGGCACGATCGTGGTGGCGCCGGATGGCAGCGTGAACAGTTACGCCGTCGATCATCCGGAAAAGCTGCCGCCGGCGGTGGTCTCCGTGATCGGAAAAAATGCCCCTCGCTGGACGTTCAAGCCGGTGTTGCTGGACGGCAAGCCGGTGACGGCGAAAGCCAGCATGAATTTGCGCATTGTGGCCACACCCATGCAGCAGAAGGGTAGCTACACGGTAGCCATCCGGGGTGCATCCTTCGGTCAGGGCGTTCCCGGTGAAAGCATCAGCAAAGACGTCCGCACACCGCCGCGCTATCCGGTGGGCGCCATCCTTGATCGCGTCTCGGGCACGGTCTATCTCGTGGTCAAGGTCGGGCGACAGGGACAGGTCGAGGATGTCGCTGCGGAGCAGGTCAACCTCAGGGTGCTTGGCCGTCCGTTCGAGATGGCGCGCTGGCGCAAGGAGCTTGCCGAGGCCTCGGTCGCCGCCGGGCGCAATTGGACGTTCCACCCGCCGGTTACCGGCGAACATGCAAACGACCCGTACTGGATCGCCCGCATCCCGATCGCTTTCAACATCCGGCCCATGGGCGGTCCGTCGCCCAGACCGTCCTATGGTCAGTGGCAAAGCTATGTCCCTGGCCCACGCGCGCTGATTCCATGGCTGGATGAAAAGCAGCTTGCGGCGAGCGCCGTCGACGCGGTGCCGGTCGGCGGCATCGAGCCACTCGGCTCCGGCCTGCAGCTGACTTCGGGGTTGAAAGGCAGCTGATCGCGCGCCCCATCGCCGGGAGGTCGCGGCGGTGTTCAGCCGGTGTTGGCGCGCGGCAGGGTATCGCTGGGCGCCCGTTCCGCTGGAATCCGCGTCGATGCGCCTGCTGCCCGCCTGTCTTGCACTGTCTTGCCTGCTCACCGTACTGCCGCTGCATGCGCAGGATCTGGCCGCCACCTGCCATGCCAGCAGCAGCTACGACGTCACGGTGAATCCGGACAGCATCCTGTTCGATCGCAGCGCGCCAGCGCCGCTGCGGGTGCAGCTGCAGCAGGGCAGCCTGCGCACCGACGGCAGCGCGGTGCGCCTGTCGATGGAAGACCAGGACCGGCTGACGCTGTTCGAGCGTGATCTGCGCGCGTTGCTGCCGCGGGTGCGCCGGGTGGCGGATCACGGCGTCGACATGGCGGTGCAGGCGGTGCGCGCCGAAGCGGCCGGCATGGGCCTGGACGCGGACACCATGACAGAGCTGGATAACCGCCTCGATGCGGACGCCCGCGGGCTCAAGCAGCGCATCGCCAGCAGCCGCAGCACGCACGACTGGGACGGTGGCGCCGCGCAGCAGTACGCCAACCAGATCGTCGCCGGGCTGACGCCGCTGGTCGCCGGCGACCTGGGTCAGCAGGCGATCAACGCGGCCCTCGGCGGTGACCTGCAGACGGCGGCCGCGCTGCGTGATCGGGCCACCGCGCTGGCAACCGACCTGCAGCCGCGGCTGCAGCGACGGATGCAGGCGCTGCAACCGCAGATCGAGGCGCTGTGTCCGTCGATCCGCCGCCTGGCCGAACTGCAGCAGGGCGTGCGCGGCGCCGACGGACGTCCGCTCGACCTGCTGCAGGTCGGGTCGTGACGTCGCCGCAGGCCACGCTCCTGCCGATTTGGCCCATGGCGGGTTATCTCCGCCATTCGTTTTGAGCGTAGCGAAGCGAAGTGGAAGGACGGATGTCCCATTCGGCTTGCGGGCCGCAGTTCCAGCCCCAACCTCGGCTGACTGCGGCAGCGGCAGGGGCGCCGGGTTAATCCGCGGCTAAGTGGGCACGGCCCACCATGGCCGGGTGATTCACTCATCGCCACGGCAGGAGGCGGCCATGCCGCCGCAGGTGTCCGCATCCACATGCAATGCCCTGATCCGGCGCAGCATCGACCTGCGCCAGTTGTATTGCCATGCCGCCGCTGCCTGCGAGCCGGGCCTGCGGGTGGTGCTGGGCGAGAACGCGCAGACGCTCGGCCTGCTGATCGCCGACCTGCAGGCGCAACTGCGTGCGGCTGAGCGCCAGCCGTGCCGGCGCGGCAGCTGGCGCGGCGTGCTGCGGCGCTACGTTACCGGCTGGCTGGTGCATGCCGCCGCGCGCCCGGAGAGCGCGTGGATCCGCGCCCTGGTGCATCACGAAACCGCGCTGCTGCGAGCGTTCGAACAGGCCATCGCCGCCGCCCCGGGAAACTCCGCGCTCGCCCTGCGACGCCAGCTGCCGCGGCTGCGGGGGATCCATCTGGACATGCACAGCCTCGCCGGCAGCGCGCGCTACTGACGCCGGTTTCCGGCCGCCCGCAAGGGTCGGACAAGCCTGACGCTGTCGTGCGCCGCGCACACCGGTGCAGGTGCGCGTACGCCGACTGATCGCTGCAGGATGGCGCCGCAGCGGCATCGCTGACGCAGCCGCCGGCGGCTTCGCTTGATTCTTGGCCGCCGCAGCCACCGGCCTGCGGCTGATTTCCGGATTATGCTCGGCGCCGCGCGACATCGCGCCGGCGGCAGATCCCGCGCATGCGCCCGCCGCATCTGAAATCCGACAGGGAGTCCGTCATGCGTAGACGAATGTTCGTTGCCTTGCTGGTGTGGATGGCGTGCAGCGCCGCGGCGTGGGCGTCCAGCACGCTGCGCGTGGGCAGCGAGGTGCTCGTCGCCGGAGACAGCCGCGCGCGCGTCACCGAGCTGCTCGGCAAGCCCGCGTCGAAGTCGCGCCAGCGCGGCACGCGCGGCAGCCACAGCCGCGGTCGCCACGGCGGGGTGCGGGTGATCACCCGCGACAGCGGCGGCAGCGAGCAGTGGCACTACCTGCGCGACGGGCAGGCGATCACGGTGACACTGGTCGACGGCAAGGTCAGCAGCATCGACGAGCGTCGGCGCTGACCACGCGATTCACTGACGCGCAGCGCACGGCAGCAACGACATTGCTTATTCCACCGTCACCGGTCGCCGGTTGTCGCTGGAGACCTTGTCGATCAGTTCGTTGTAGGGGTCGATGCCGGCCTCGGCGGGCAGGCCGTCGACGGTCACGCTGAGCGTGCTGTCGCCGTTCGGCAGCAGGCGCTTCTGCAGGTACAGCGGCTTGCCGTCCTGGCCGGCGTGCGCGGGCTTGGCGAACACGCCGATCTCGATCGGGATGTCCGGCGTGCCGGGCGTTTCCTTGCCGCTGCCGTCGACGTAGACCTTGCCGGTGTGCAGCTTCATCGTCACCTGGTACTTGCCGTCGGGAAGTTTTTTCGCGGTGGCGGCGGTGATGCGGTTGTCGAACAGGGTGATCTTCCAGAACAGGTCGTCCAGCAGCGGCTGCCACTGCGGGCCGGCGGCTCGGGACAGCGCGTCCATGAACTCCTGCGTATCGGTGTACGGCGGCTGCTGGAAGCCCTTGTCGATGAGGAACTGCTTCAGCATCGCATCGAGCTTGTCCTCGCCGAGGTAGTCCTGCAGCGCATAGAACACCAGTGCGCCCTTGTTGTAGTGGATGTACGGCTGGTTCTCCACTTTCGCCAACGGCTCCTCCGTCAGCTTCTCGGTGGCGCGGCCGGCGAGGTAGCTGTCCAGCTCGTACTTGAGGAACTTGCGCATCTGGTCGGCGCCGTACTTGTGCTTCATCACCATCAGCGCCGAATACTGCGCCAGCGATTCGCTGAGCATGGTCGAGCCCTGCATGTTGGCGCCGATCACGCGGTGCGCCCACCACTGG